>DAIRUD010000006.1:0-19771 GCA_036803565.1 Synergistaceae bacterium
GCGCAGCAGGAAGCGCTGCGTCCGCGCGTCGCAGGGCTCCCACAGGCGGCGGCGAATGCAGCCCCGCAGTGCGGAAAAGGCGAAGGACGAGGCATCGCCGCCGCGTTTTTCGCGCCCGGCGTTGCCCTTTGCCTGTTCGGAATTTTTCGCAATCTCCGTCAGTGCGGCGGGCCAGCCGCCGCTCTCCTCGGCCAGCCGCTCCGCTGCTTTTTCCGCGATCTTCCCGCCGAAAAGAGCGAAGAGGTTCGTCGTCTCCCGCGCGGAAAAGCGCAGCTCGCTCTCCGGGACGAGCGGTACCTCGGCGGCAAGGGCGATCTCCTCCGCCCCCCGCCCCAGCAGGAGCGTCGGCACGCTCCCCGGCAGACGGTGCAGGACATAGGGCAGGGAGGCGGCCACGCCACCCTGCGTGAGCAGGTGGACGCCGTCGAGGACCAGTGCGCAGCGATCGGCGGCGTTCGCGGCCTGCACGGCGGAGGCCAGCAGCAGCGCCTCGATGGCCCGCTCGACCGGCGACTCGGCGAAGCCCGGGGCGACGGCCGCCGCGCGCAGCACCTCCCCCGCATCCTGGGCAGACTGGTTGTTGAAAAGTTCGGCGAGGGCGAGACAGAGGCGGCGATAGAAGAGCGCGGGGTTGTCGTCGTAGGGGTCGAGGTTCAGCCATGCGCAGGGAATGCACTGCTTCCGCAGCCACAGGAGGGCGGACGCGGTTTTAGCGCAGCCCAGGGGCGCGGAGAGTGCGACGACGCTGTCTTGTTTTGCGGCCTCGGAGATCGCACGGACGACCTGCTGCCGTTCGATGAATTTCTGCGGCAATGTCGGGGGCGCGTAAGAGCGGATCTGCGCACTTTTATCGGCCATTGTCCTGACCGTTTCTTTTCCTTGGCGAAGCGGTTACTGGTAATTTATCCATATTAAAAATATGAATCATTGGCTTACTTCCGTCAAGTACATTTGGCGTCACAACAGCAGGAGCGCGGTTTCATTTGCGAATCGTACTGCGGCATTGTATAATGGTGCAAATAAAGTGAGGGATGATGCCATGTCCGATTTTATCGTTCAGCATAAAAAAACTAGGCCGATGAATAAAAGTAAGGCTTGGAACTACGCTTTTGGCATGATAAAAGTCGACGGCTTGGAGCCGACCGAGGATTTTTTAGAGCTTGTGGAAAAAGAAAAACGCGGCGAGATGACGAAGGCGGATATCAAACGCGTTCTCGATAACAAATACACCATGAAAAACTGATGCCGGATCGTGATCCCTATCTGTACAAAGGAACTTCCGTTTTAAAAAATAAGTTGAACATCAAGGTTCAGGAACATCTCGACAGGGCGGAAGGCGACTATACAAGTTTGCGCCTCGCCGAACTCGCGGAAAATCCTCTCGACGGGGACTATGACTTCGCGCATCTGTGCGCCATTCACGGATATATTTTTCAAGATCTGTTTGATTGGGCCGGTAAACCTCGCATGATCGACATTCAAAGGCCAGAGCCCGTTCTGGGCGGCTGGTCGGTCGAATATAGTCCCCATGTTGAAATAACCAGCAACACCAGAAGTGTATTAGCCACAATGAACGCCACGAACTGGGCCGATTTCCTGCTGCGCGACGTGGCGGAGAAATTTTCGAGCTGCTTCGCGGAGCTATGGAAAATCCACCCCTTCAGAGAGGGAAATACGCGGACGGTAACCCACTTTTGCTGTCAATTCCTTGATAGCGTCGGCATTGAGATAAACAGGCGGCTTTTCGAGGAGAATGCGGCCTATTTGCGCACCACGCTGGTTGCCTATGACGCCGTATTCAAAGAAGGGGATTTTTCGCAAAAAGAACATTTACGAGAAATTATATATGATGCCATGAACATCGAATCTCAAAAATAATCGGTGCTTCTTTGCTTTCGTATACGCCTTATGGCCGCCCGTGTATAGGTCGCAAACGCCGTGATCTCTTTTTCGATGACCTTCGCGAGAATCTCCTCTCGCTCCTTTTTTGCCAGTTCTTCCCAAGGTATCGCCGCCATCACGAACACCCGCTTTTTTCACGAACGATTATAGCTCGATATTGCACCGTCTTTATACAACGACGCCGATCCGGCTCGCGGCCTCGAAAATCGCAAAAATCTCCTTTTCGATTTTCGAGAAATTTCCCCAGTCGCGCAAGAGCCCATCAGGAGTGGATCTACAAGATCGCCTGTTTTTCGTCCCAAACTTTTCTCATACTCGAATTAATACTAAAATTCATCCTTTTAAAAAATGAATGATTTTTAATTCATACTCATAATTTGCCATTGCATCTACTTTTAGTGTAAAATGCAATTGCGGATGAGAGCAGTTTGCAATGTGAGGTTTTTACATCTATGGGAGCACCGAATGATGTCGGCTTAGTGTTTCGGTTGCCAAGGTTGCTGATGAGCTCTTGTAGCATAGTACGAAGTATGTAAAACCCCCAAGAAAAGGCTTGCCCAAGAGCGACTGAGAAGCTATTCGCTGACGGACATACGAGTTGCAATGCCAAGGGAGGAGGGATAATTTACTATGGACCACTCTGCACAGGGCTTGGATTATTTGCGTCAGGTACAGGAGCAAATCGAACGGGAAGGCCTTCAATGGACAGCGGGCTATACGCCGTTGCTTGAATTGTCCCCGGAGGAATTAAGTACGTTTTTAGGTGGGTATGCGATGGAACTCGATTCGGGGAAATCGACCGAGGGGACCATCGCTATTGATGAACCGCTCCCCAAACAGATTGATTGGCGTTCGATGGGAGGGGATTGCTTGAATTACATTACTCCCATAAAAGACCAGAGGTCTTGCGGTTCCTGTGTCGCTTTTGCAATAGTTGCTGCGGCGGAGGGGCGCCTGAGGACTGCCAATCGATCTCCGTCCGCACTGGATGATCCAGAAGGAATAGATAACATTTTACCCCTTCTATCGGAGCGAAGCGCTTTTTCTTGTTATGGATGCAAATGTGAAGGCGGCGCACACTTCGAAAGAATCGAAGAGCATGTGAAAATAGGTATCGTGCCTGAAACAGAGTTGCCATATGTCGATAAGAATCTCTCCTGTTACACGGCTCTTTCAAATGGGACTTCTCAATGCGGTAATGTTGGCCAAAAAACAACGTGCATAATCAAATGCGATAATCCGAAGGATCATTTTACTTGCTTGTGTGAGATGCGTTATAAATACCCGCAACCGAAGGAAGATCCAAGCGAGCAGGAAGAATTGAGACAATGGATGAAGAAGGCACTTTTTTTATATGGGCCGTTGGCATTCGGGCATAATGCACGCAAGAGCTTTATCGTGTACAAAGATGGAATATACCAGCCTCTCAGAGACGAGCCTGTGCTTCCCAGCGGACATGCGATGTGTCTGGTCGGTTACGACGATGACAAGAAGTGCTTTATCGTGAAGAATAGCTGGGGTGAAGGATGGGGAGAAAAAGGGTATGCGCGTCTGCGTTACGATAATGATGATGTAACGGGCGCCTGCCGACCTCACTCTTTCAAGCGCGTCTACAGCAAACAAGGGCTTCTATACGACGATATTCACATGCGGGATAATTTTAGCGATCACGGGCAACCGGCAGTATCGGGGGTCATTTATCAGAGTCCGGATATCGTCCCGTATGGAGAAATGCCGATGCCGAATCCTACGAAAATGCTTGAGGAAAATTGGTTTTCCGATATTGGCAAAAATGTCGTAGCCGACAGCCCAAACTACATTTACACGCGTGGTAATTCCCTCTCTGTTGAAGACAATCAGAATTTTCAGGTACACTTGTATTACTGCAAAAGTTCGCTGCTCATGTATCCCGATCAATGGAAGGACAATGTCATTCATAGTGCCTCCGATAAGGAATGCGTTAGCGGCATTGTGGAAGGATACGGCGCACTTGCCATACCGGAAGAACCTTTTCTCTGGCAACCGGATTCGCTGCCCAAAAATGAACATTACTGCCTGATCGGGCGCGTGGTGACAAAGGAACATCCGAACCCGATTCCTCAAGATATTGCCAATATAGACGACTATGTCCGATTCATTGCAACAAACCCCGCGTACGTATCGCGAAACGTCACGGTTGTCGACAGCGGGATTTTCGACATGTCGGAAATCCTTAAATACGAGCAGGGGAATCACCCCGGTGAGACTTATTTTCAGATTGTCCCGAGTGACGATGCGCCGATAGGTGCCATCTGTTATCTGAGTTGCGAAGCCCATGGTATGTCTTTCAACACAGGAGGCGTGATTCAGCCCTCAAAAACAGCGATCGGTTCGCGCGTGACTGTTCCAGCCAACGCTTGCGGCAGTATCGTGTTTGGTTATAAAAAAGAAGATTTCAACGCCGAACGCGACTGGAGCCTTGTCGTGCAGGCTCTCTATGTCCCGCAGGAGGAGAGTGACCTTGTGGAAACATGCGGCCATCTTTTCGTCGAACCGGCTATTGTTGACAAAAACGACGGAATTTCTGGTGGGCCTCGTAAAGGAGTGATTATAGGTCAATACGTAATTCGAGGAAAGATAAATAAGACAGGAAACGAAAGAGGTGAGTTGAATGAGTAAAAGGTATGAAAGCTTCTTTGTAAGAAGTTTCCCCAATGACATCAATGAATACCCCAAGCCCCCCGGTTCGCCTATCTGGGCGTCTCCGGACATTATCCCGTACGGGGCAAACGTATGCGCAGATCCCCGGAAAGCGTTTCTCGGTGAGAATTTCAACAAAGTGTACACCGACAACCTTCTTTACGGTCAACTCAACTACCTGTATGTTCGGGGCAAGAATTTTGCAAAAAAAGAAGTGGAGTGCAAACTATGTTTGCACTGGTCCCACAGCACCCTCCTGCTTACTCCCGGCACATGGAAGAGGAACTCGATCGAGGGGAGCACGGGCCACAGAGAAAAACCAGGGGATTACGAATATTCATACATTCCCCTGACAGTGAAGCCGGATCAGGAGTGTGTATGCAGCAACGATAACGGCGGAGTTTTCATCTGGAAACCCAATTCTCTCCCCGAACCCAACAGCCACTATTGTTTGATATCCCGCGCCATCTCCGACGGGTACCCTGCGGAGATACCGAACCCGAAGGATATCGACACTTTTGCGCTCTTTCTTCATACCGAGAAAGCCATGGGTTACGCGCAGCGTAATGTTCGCCTCCAGCTCGCAGGCCGTCCGGAAAGTAGTTTTACGGAGGCGATCGCAAACGAGGAGCTTGACGATATTTACGATGGTTACGTGAACCTTAATTGCTATAACCTGCCGGTGGGGAGCGAGGTCCAGATGACTTGTCCCAAAAGCACCGATGAATGTTTTCTCGAAATTCCTCGCACGAAAATCGTAGTCGAGACGACGAAAGGGAACCCAGTCACGTTTGCGGCAAGGTTTACGCGCATGCCGAAAGGTTTTGCCGCGCCGATTCACGTTTCTTTCTGGAGCAATGGCAAGCAAGTACCCCAAAACTACGATATCGAGATAGACTGTGTATGGATTCCGGGAAAAGAAGCAAAGTCCGCGGTTCTTGCACAACCATTTGATATCGCTTCTATACAGCTTTTAGTCGATGGCCCGGATACCGTTTTAGGAAGCGGTGCCGCCACAGAGTGCCTCGCCCCCAGAAAAGCGGTTCGGGTGGGACGCTGCAAAACCTGCTTCAGATCATAAACGTGACGACGCCGTTAAAAAGACCATCGACGTGCGATATGAGAGGAGGATTTGTTAAAAATGATATATTATTGTCAAGCTGAGCAAAATAGAACTTGTTTCTTTAAAACTTTTAAGACGAAGCGTAAGCTATTGCCGCTGTTGGTCTTCGCGTTATGTTCCATAGGAATCTTCTTTTCCGCAGCCTATGCTGCGGATCTGACTGCCCTGGGGGGAAATGGCGGAACTGCGAGTGCTGACATCGACGGAAAGGGTGGCGACGGTGGCGACGGTGTTGCTATTTCCGGCGATGCTGTCGTTATTACAGGCGGTGGCGGTGGCGGTGGGACTGGTGCCGCCAGCAACAACGAAACCGGCGGGTTAGGAGGACGCTTCGGCGGAGGCAAGGGCGGAAGAGCCAATCACACCGGAGAATCAGGGGAGAATGGTGAGGGAGCGAACGGCGGTGCCGGCGGTGCCATTGGTGATTATATTGGTGGCGGTGGTGGCGGCGGCGCTGGCAGCACTGGAACAGGCGGTAACGGCGGTTCTGCCTCTGCTGGCGTCGATGGCACGGGCAACAGCGGCGCTGGCGGCGGCAGCAACGGATACAATGGTGGCAACGGCGGTAGTGACGGAGGAGGTGGTGGCGGCGGAGGGGGCAATATGTCTGCCAATGCCGGCGCTGGCGGAAATGGTGGCATGGGTGCAGGTGGTGGCGGCGGCGGCAACAGTATGTCTGGGAAAGGGGGTGCTGGTGGCAACAGCGCTGCTTCTTTCATCCATGCGATGGGCTCGACAACCTACACAGCAATTCGTATCGAAGGCGGCAGGGGGGGCGACGGCAAAAGCAAGGTCTCTGGTTACGGCGGTGGCTCTACTGGCGTGGGCGGCACCGGCGGGGCCATCGGAGTTGGCGGAGGGGGGGGTAGTAAGAGTCACGGTGGTGGCGGTGGCGCTGGCAGTGTCACGGTCAACGCCAGTAGTTCTTTTAACGCACAAACTGTCGCTGTTGCCGGAGGCGATGGCGGTATCGGAGGCACGGTCAGCCACACCGATGATACCGGTGGCGGCGGCGGTGGTGGCGGTAGTGCCGAGCTAAATGCGATTGCCCAAAATGTAACGATAAGCGATTCCCTCTCATTGGTCAACGGTGCAAAGGGAGCTGACGGTACCGGCTCATATGAGGGGGCACAGGGCAAGGGCGGAGCGGGCGGTAACGCTTCATTCAAGACCGATACTCTAAAAACCCCTTCCATCAACCTGACGAAGCAGACAGATGGCGGGAATCTGACTTTCTCCGTAAGCACACTGACTGTCGATAAAGATACCACGATCACCGTGGATGGGACGACTGCGGCGGACGTCGCGATTACCACGGTCGATATCGACGCTGGAAAGACCTTGACGATCGATAACGCAAGCGGCTCATTGACGGTCACTACACTGAATATCGCAGGCGGCGGTAATGTCATCGTCGAGGATTCGTCAAACCTGACAGTCACCACTGTCACACCGGCAGGCGCGCCGTCGGTAGCGCTCTCCGCCCCGACCGGCATAAACGTTGCGCTCAATGTGACGAACCTTGTCCTCGCGTTCAATATCCCGGTGTCGGTACAGGCTAACGGGACTGTAGACATCAGCGACGGTACAAACACGTATAGCTATACCGCCGCAGCCGCAGGAACGGGCGCATCGACGCTGATCACGATACCCTTCAGCTCGTTTGCCCCAAACCTGACGTTCGCCAACGACAAAACCTATACCGTGAGTGTTGCGGCGAATGCATTCAAAACCCTTCCGGCGGGGACCGGCAACGCGGGCGGCTCCGTGGGCAGTTTCAAGACCGCCGCAGCAGGTTCTGATCCCGACCCGGTCGATCCGCCCGTCACCCCCAGCGAATCGCTCGATAAGGCGGGGGAGAACTTCAACAAGAACAACGCCGACAAGGGCGTGGGCGTCGAGTTCTCCGGCACGACGATCACGAACACGAAGGAAGTTGCGGATCAGCTCGACGGATTGAAGCCCGTGATCATCGATAACGCCTCGGTCAGCAAAATCACGCTCAGCCCGGTCGGCGGCTCGTCGCAAAACGGTGCGCAGGGCCTCACCGGTTTCGGCAAGGGCTGGGGCGCGAAGATCGAGGTGGCGCTCAAGGTGACGCCGAAGGACGGCGAAATCCTCATGCTGCCGGTGGCGCTGACCTTCGCCCTCTCCAAGGACGACCTCGCGCTGGCGAGCCTCACCGCGGATCAGGTTGTGGCCGACGTATCGAAGCTGCTGGCCAAGGCCATCTTCGCCAAGTTCCCCGCCGAGGGCGACAGCAAGGACAAGATGCAGGACCTCACCGAGCTGATCAAGAGCGTCATCACAATCACGAAGACCGCCGACGGCGGCATCTCCATCCACCTGCCCTTCCTGCTGGCCAACGGCAAGGGCGACCCCAAGCTGGTGACCGACGGCGGCAAAACGCACCTCGTGATCTTCGACGGCGAACGCAACGGCTGGCTGCGCGACCCGATCTACCTCTTCCGCAAACCGGCGGCCTTCGCCGTGGCGGGCCTGGTGGCAAACCCATCCGCCCCCAAACCCGGCGACACCGTGACCCTGACGGCGATGTTCTCATCGGCGGCGGACGAGGCGACGATCACCGTCACGTCCCCCGGCGGCACCGCGGAAAAATTAACGACGACGCTGGCCGCGAACAAGCTCTCCGCATCGGCAAGCTTCACGGCGGAGTCTGCGGGCAGCTACGCGGCAACCGTATCTGCCAAGGCGGGGACGGACACACAGACAAAAACCGTCACCGTAACCGTGAAAGAAACGGACAAGGAAGAAGAAGGGACAAGCAGCTCCGGCGGCGGCTGCGGCAACACCGGCGTCGGTACCGCGCTGGCCTTCCTGCTCAGCGGCGCAACGCTCTGCCTCGCGGCTAGACGTAAAAAGTAACTCCGCCCAGATCGGGCGCACGATAGCGAAAATGCGGCCTCCGGCGGATATATGCCGGGGGCCGTTGCTTTCGAGTTTTTATCGACACAACCATGGAATGGCCGCGATCCGTCAGGCGGTATTTTTGCAGTCTGCTGTTTGGGGTGCCTGGAATCGTCATTTCGATTAACCCGGCATCAAGCGCCGGTTTGATATAACGCTTGCTGAGATTGTTTCTGCTTTTCAACCCAAGGGACTCCAGAATCGCGGATTGCGGCATTTCTCCTTGCATAGTCAATAACAGCTTGATAGCTTCAGGACTAACTCCCTCTTCGACTTGCTCCCTGACTTGCACTCCGACTTGCTCCCTAAGTAGTTTTTCTGCGGATTGTGCTACGGTGTTAAAGTCGATCATCACTTCATTCGGGCGGATTCGATAGAAAGGTTCGGGCATGCCAGCTTCTTTACAGGCCGTCGAAATTTTCTCGATTCCGCGCCCCCATGCCTCAATCAGGCCGGAGCGAAAAAACGTCCCCGCTATCAGCGGATTGTGGGGTACTGAGGTGTGCGAAGCAAGCAAATCCTCCACAGTCCAGTTTTCCGGTAATTTGCCATCGTTGTAGATCAGCACTTTATCCGGATAGATGTGAATTTTGAAGTATTTCGAATAAGCAGTCTCTACGACTCTGTCCGGCGGCATGGTAAATTGCCCCAGTAGCGACACAAAGAATTGACCCACCCCAGAGAAAAATTTGGAGGGAGTGAGATCAGTAACCACGAATCCGTCGAGCGCGAGGTTGATGGGTCATTTAGGGGAATTCAGCTCATACATGAGCGCATTCGTCTTTCCATGAGATACGAGAACACCTTTTTGACACAGAATCGTCAGATAGCGCCTCACCGTTGCCGCCGACTTCCCCATCAACTCTCTCGCTTTCTTGGGCGAGATGCTGCCGTGCTCCTCCAAGTGGGCAATAATCGGCATCATCTTTTCCAACTCAACTTCGCTCATAACTTCGCTTACAACTTCGCTCAAACTTCGCTCGTGACTTGGGCCTAAAATGGGTTTGAATGCTTCGTGCTGCCGGATTGTGGTGATCAGGTAACTCCGCTCATCGTCGGTCTCGAACTCCGGCAGAGGCGAGCCGTTCTCTCTAAGCGTCTTCAGGATTTTTGAGATTCCGGTCGATTTTTTCTCTGAGAGGTCGATTTCTTTCAAGAATTCTCCGATCCGGCGATTTCGATAGCGTCGGGCGATGACCTTGCCGGTCCGAAATTTCTCCATGTCGATCCACTGGGCGGGGCCGGGATAGTTGATGATCTTGATGCAATCCGGGTAAATTCGTATCTCCACGGGCTCCTGATCGCGATACGACTTGTGGAACACGGCGTTGACAATAGCCTCTTCCAGCGCGTTGTATGGGTAGTTGAAATAACGCTTGGCCTCGGCCTTGTTGTCGATTTTGACGACTTTTTCCTCGATCAACGTCGCCTGGAGATACGCCAGAGCATCACGCACCTGCCTCTGTAGCGGCCCACCGAACGCTTTTTCCGTAAAGTCGTCGGAGGCTTCGGCATCCGGGGAGTGGAAGCGGATCAGCTCGATCTGCGCGCCGGGCAGGAATTTTTCGGGACGTTCGGAGAACATGAGCAGCGCGATGTTGCGGATATCGATGCCGACATCTGTAGCGTTGGCCACCTCCAACGCTACGAGCAAATCTTCGAGCGTTCGCTCGTTCATGTCTTCGGCGAGGGAGCTGTTGCTCTCGACCAGAAAATCCTCCACAAAACCTCGGCGGATGTCCGTGATCTTCGCCTCGCGATTCACGCGGTCGTCAAACGGCACGGCGTTGAATTTGTCGAAAAGCTCGGATAACTCCTCGTCCTTGGCAATCGTCTTTACCGATAGCGGCTTGATCCAATAATCTTTGTGCCGGTCTTCTTTGTTTGCCGAGTAAACATCCTTCGGCGCTTTATAGGGGCCGTTGGCTCCGGCGGAGCACCAGAGGTAGATGACCCATTTACCCTGATACTGCACGATCTCAGGCTGTGGGATATAGCGAGGATCGATCAGGTTGCAGTATTGGAATAATTCCTTCTGGATCGTATCCAGTTTATCCTCGGCGACACCCACGGGCGGCAGAACGGGTCTGCCGTTCTGTTCCTCGATGCCAATGACGAGGTAGCCGCCGTTCGTATTCGTAAAATCGTTGGCAAACGCACAGATCGTATGGATGATTTCAGAGGGGTTCCAGCCCTTCTTGTATTCCACACGATCTTGCTCTACGACGCGACCCTCTAATAGCGTTTCTAGCTTCAATGGGATCATTGGGCACCGGCCTTTTCAAAATGAATATCGTAAAAATTATAACAGAATCCGGTAACATCGGTTTCTATTGCGAGCTCGCAGATGCACGCCCGCCGAGCAAGTCGCGGTTGCCGATTGTATCCATGAGCACCCCGACTGCTTTGAGCTTGTGTTCGGGAGCAAGGTGCGCGTAAATCTGGGTGGTTTTGATATCCTTGTGCCCCATCAGCTCGCAGACTGTGTTCAGGTCGACACCCTTCATGACGAGCTGCGAGGCGAAATCATGGCGCATGTCGTGCCAGCGAAATTTTTCAATGCCCGCTTCTTTTAACAGATTGTGCCACGGTTTCGATATGTCCTTGAATTGCTCTCCTGTAGTGGGGGAGGGGAAAATCAGTGCATCTGCGTTGGTATTGGGGGATTGGTCACGCCAAGCAGCGAGTGTGTCGAAAACGATATCGACCGTCGGCACGCGCAGCATTTCGCCGCTCTTCATGATCTCGCCTCGCATAGTGAGGATGCCGGACTCGAAATCCATGTCGCCCCACTTCAGGCCGAATAACGTGCCTTGGCGAATGCCAGAGTAAAGCGAGACGAGTACCATCGGTTTCAGGTGATCGGCAAAAATATCGTCCAACTCGGGCATAAGAGCTTCGCCACGCTCCGCAAGCCATTGGTTATGGCTCGTTCTCGCTTCGCACATTCTGTTTTCGCGCGCGTCCAGAGCCGCAAATAGCCTGTCACGCTCATCCTCCGTGAGGTATCTGATCTTAGACGCGGCGTCGGTTTCCTTGAGTTTTTTCATGCCCTGAAGTGGGTTTTGCTCAACGTAGCCGTTTTCCACGCCCCATTTTAGTGCCGCTCGCAGCGCGGTGGTGTTTTTGTTCACCGTAACCCTCTTTACGCCGCCTGCAAGCCGGTCGTTACGCCATGCATTGAAATCCTTGATGTCGAGGTCGTCGATATAACGATCATAAAACCGTTTCGCAAATACGGAGCGGATCATGTTCAGCGTCTTTTGTCCCGCTTTCGGGTGGCTGATCAAACGCTCCGGGCTGTAGATGTTGGTTATGAAATCTCCCAGTGTGAGTTTTGCTTTCGGTTTTTCGGGTACAATGGATTCGCCCATCGCAAGACGTGCTTTTGCATGGTTTGCCAGGATTCGCGCTTGCGTGGCAGTGAGGGCACTTGTTTCACCGATTTTGTATTTGTACTGTTTCCTCTTGCTGTCTTGATACTTGTAAAAATAAGTTTTCTTTGCTTTGCCGACGCACACATAGAAGCCGCTGCATTCCGTGTCGAACACGAGATACTGCTTCGCTTTTGGCGTTAATGATTGGACAAAGCTTTGGGTCAATTTTTCACTCATTTTTTTCCCCTCAAAATTAGGCACGCAGATAATTATATCAGAGCGAAAAACAGACGACAATCTCGAAAGGGAATAACATCGTAATCAGTTGGGACACAAGGGCTTGCGCGATTAAAGCCTTGTTGTGGCAAAGTCGAAAAATTATATATTTTCAGCCTCCGGAGCCAAAGGTCCCGGGTTCGAATCCCGGCGGGCACGCCAAATCATAAGATTAACAAAATTCCAATATTTACTCACGATAAACCCGCTGCGGAGCGGGTTTTTGCTTTTCCTGCGTGACCGAGAGTGCGCAGGGGCGATCGGGTGCGCGGAAACGCGGAGAATTGCGGGTTCCCGCAGGGCGGTTTATGGACATTCATGCAATCCGTTTTGCGGTGGAAGGCGGTAGCATGCGGGGACAGTCCGATTGCGAAAGGATGTCGCCGCCTTGACGATAAATGTGGGAATACTGCTGTCGGCCGCCTTCGTCGGCCTGATCGGCCTCGGCATGAAAATGAAGCCGCTATTCGGGAACGACCCCGGGCGGGACGATTATTACCTGATCTGGTTCATCTGTTTCCTTTCATTGGTCGTGGCGATGCGCTCCGTTCTGTCGCCGTAACGGCGTGTCCGCGAAAGCCTTCGGCAATGATCCGGGAAAGGTGATTTGCGGGTATGTCCTCAAATGCCCGGGAGGGGACCAAGTCGCCGAGCTACAGGCGTTTCAAGACGGCCGCGAGGCCGTTTCGCTCGTAGTCGTCCCAAAACGCTTCCCTGTCCATGGGGAGCTTCCCCGGCCGGGACAATCTTTTCTGTTGCGAGAGGGCTTCCCGCGGCGGCCGCTCCCGAATTTCCATGGCGGTACCCGCCATCTCGAACAGCCGTCGGCCTTGCGGCGTGTTCACCATGACCAGCGAGACGCCCAAGGGATCGTACAGCTCCGGGGCGAACGCTTCGATACCCCAGTAGTCGGCGATGGTGATGTCGGAGGCACGTTTGGCGTCGGTGAAGCGGCAGGCGTGACAACTCGGCCGGACGATGCGATTGTCGCGGATGAACAGGTCGTGGAAACGGTCGTCCTCCCGCATCTTCTCCTCGCCCTCGACTCCGTACAGGAAACCCTTGTTCGAGTTTTCGCGCGACCACGCATACTCCTTGGAGCGAAATTGGACATGCACGAGCGGGGCTCCGGCTTCCTCCGCGAGCAGGCGCTTGTAGTCCTCCCAGACTCGCGGGCTGGGCACGCTGTGACAGATCACGTCGCAGAGGAATAGGTTTCCCGTTTCTTGCGGGGTGCGGAACCGGGCCCGCATTCCGGCCGTCTGGCAGGGCGTTCCCGTGAAAAGCACGGATCTTCCCGCTCGCAGGTCGTCGCGCATCTGTGCGTATATCCCGTCCATGCCGCTCTGCACATACTTCGAAAACCGCATGCGGTCCCGCTGTGCCGGGGTTTCCGCACGGCGATGCAGAACCCGGAACGCTTCGTCGAAATCCGCTCCGTAGACGGTCCCGCCGACGGCCAGGACGGCATCCGAAAGCGCCGTGAACGCGCCGCCGGACGTGGAGCTTTTGAGCACCTCGTCGGATTTGTGGCGGGCGGCGAAAAAAGCGGATGCGTCCGCCGATTTGTAATGCCCCTCTTTGATCAACGGGCAGACGGAGGCGCAGAGGCCGCAGTCGATGCAGGACTCGCGGTCGATGCGGGGATACGCAAACCTTTCCGCGTCGGGGAGCATCGCGATCGCACCGGTCGGGCAGAGGTCCCGGCACGCGGCGCAGCCGCTGCAATCCTCTTTTTTCGAGTACACGGATTCCATAGCTGCCTCCTGAAATCGCATCATGGATGTTTTTGTCGAACGAATACCGGTTGGCCGTATTGTAGCACAGGCGCGCGAGCGAAATGCTCGCTGTGTTTCATGACCGTGCGGGCATTTTCTGCGATGTCGTGGGATTTGCGGTTTTACGATGTTTCGAAAGGGGTCCGCCGCATGTTTTCGATGATGGCCTGCGGCGGACCCGTGTCGCCGGTTACGACGCTTTGCGTACGTACAGCTCCAGAATTTTGATCATCACGTCCGTCGCCAGTTCGATCGCCTGTACCGGGATGAACTCGTAGCGCCCATGGTAGTTATAGCCGCCGGTAAAGTAGTTGGGCGTGATCAGGCCGCGCCAGGTGAGCGCCGCGCCGTCCGTGCCGCCGCGCATGGGGATGTTCTTCGGCGTGATGCCGAGCTCCTCCATGGCCTCGATCATCGTGTCGACGATGTGCATGTTCTCCCCGTCGATCTTGTCGCGCATGTTACGGTATTGGTCGCGCATGGCCAGGGTGAAGCGGTCCTCGCCGTATTTCTCCTGCATCCAACGGACGGCGCGCTCCATAAACGCCTTGCGCTCCTCGAACTTCCGCGAATCGTGGTCGCGGATGATGAACTTGAGCGTCGCCTCCTCGGTGATCGCGTCGAAGGAGAGGCAGTGGTAGTAACCTTCGTAGCCCTCCGTCGTCGCGGGCGTCTCCGCGGGCGGGAAGAGCTGGCAGAGTTCGATGCCCATGGTGACGGCGTTGAGCATCATGTTCTTGGATTTTCCGGGGTGCACGGCGCGGCCCTTGATGTGGACGGTGGCGCCCGCCGCGTTGAAGTTCTCGTAGCTGACCTCGCCGATGGGGCCGCTGTCGATGGTGTAGGCGAAGTCCGCGCCGAAGGCCTCGATGTCCAGCAGGCCCGCCAGGTGGCTGACCTCCTCGTCGGGGGTGAAGGCGATCTTGACGTCGCCGTGCTCGATCTCGGGATGTCGGATCAGGTACTCGACCGCGCCGACGATCTCCGCGATCCCCGCCTTGTTGTCCGCGCCCAGCAGCGTCGTGCCGTCGGTGACGACGAGATCCATGCCGACGCAGTCCTGCATGAAGGGAAAATCCCGGGGCGAGAGGACGACGCCCAGCTCTTTGTTCAGAACGATGTCGCCGCCGTCGTAGTTTTCGACGATGCGGGGTTTGACGTCCTTGCCTGTCAGTTCCGTCGCCGTGTCCATGTGGGCGATGAAGCCGATGGCGGGCACCTTTTTCTTTGTGTTGCCGGGCAGCGTCGCCGTCACGTAGGCATGCTCCGTGAGCCTGACGTCGGCAAGGCCGAGGTCCTCCAGCTCCTTCGCCAGATATTTCGCCAGTTCGAGCTGCCCCGGCGTGCTCGGCACCGTGTCCGCACCTTCGACGGATTGCGTGTCGAAGGTTACGTATTTCAGGAATCTGTCCAAAGCGGAATATTTCGACTGCATCATCATCATTCATCTCCTTGCGCAATGAAAGGCTTGTTGCTTGCGGGGCTCCGCCCCCGACAAAAGCACCCCGGTGCCTCGGCGGGGGATTGCGGTCCCCCGCGCCCCTTTTTCTTCCATGTCGTGCTGCCGATCATTCGTTCTAGTCGTCCTTCTTTTCCAGCAAGGCCGCTTCCTCCAGCGGCGGGGCGGCGGTTTCCACCGGCGAGGGCAGATCGTCCGCCGCAACCTCCTCGGTCGCGACGCGATCGATCGGTACGCCCAGAGTTGCACCGGGATGGGGTTTCGCGGCGAGCGTCAGGTTGCCGGTGAAGTGGCAGGCGACGAAGTGGTCCGGCGCGTGCTCGACCAGTTCCGGCGTCTTCTGTCTGCACACATCCTGCGCGTAGCGGCAGCGGCTGGCGAAACGGCAGCAGTCCGGCGGCTCGATGGGGCTGGTCACGTCGCCCCCCAGGATGATGCGCTCCTTCTGCACGTCCAGTTTCGCCAGGGGAATCGCCGAGAGCAACGCCAGCGTGTAGGGGTGGAGCGGGTTGGCGAACAGCTCCCGGTAACCCGCGAGCTCCACGATCTTGCCCAGGTACATGACGGCGATCCGGTCGGAGACGTGTTTCACGACGCTCAAGTTGTGCGAGATGAACACGTAGGTGTAGTTGAACTCCTTTTGCAGGGCGTTGAGCAGGTTGAGGATCTGCGCCTGGATGCAGACGTCGAGCGCCGACACCGGCTCGTCGAGGACGATGAACTCGGGGTTCAGGGCCAGCGAGCGGGCGATGCCGATGCGCTGCCTGCGACCGCCGTCCAGTTCGTGCGGATAACTGTTCTCCAGGCGTTCGGCGAGGCCGACGATGCGCATCAGCTCGCGAACCCGCTGCCGCATCTGGTCCTTGTCGCCGTAGACCCGATTGACGATCAGGGGCTCGGCGATCAGCTCCCAGACGGAGAGGCGCGGATTGAGGCAGGAATACGGATCCTGGAAGACGATCTGGACGCGTTTGCGCAGCTGGTTCATGGTGCGTTTGTCCGCCTTGGTGACGTCGACATAGGCGTCCCGTGCCGCGTCGTGGAGCAGAACCTTGCCGTCGGTGCTGTCGAGCAGGCGGATGAGGCAGCGCCCGAGCGTCGATTTGCCGCAGCCCGATTCGCCGACGAGCCCGAGGGTCTCGCCCTTGTTGATGGCGAAGCTGACGTCGTCGACCGCGTGCAGCATGCCACGCTTGGTGTGGAAGTATTTTTTCAGGTGTTCGACCTTGATGTACGGTTTCTCCATGTGCGCGCCCATATCCTATTTCCCCTTCCCGGATGCCTTCGTCTCCGCGATGCGTACGGGACAGGCGACGAAGTGCCCCGGCGTGGCCTCGACCATCGCCGGTTTCTCGCGCGCGCACGCTTCGACGGCGTACGTACAGCGCGGGTGGAAGGCGCACCCCGGCGGCAGGTCCATCGGGTCGGGCATGAGGCCGGGGATGACGTTCAGCTCCTCCACGTCCTCGTCGATGTCGGGGACGGAGTGGAAAAGGCCGATCGTGTAGGGGTGGACGGGCGCGGTGTAGAGCGCGCGTTTGTCGGCGTACTCCACGACGCGCCCGGCATACATGATCGCGACCTTGTCGCAGATGTCGGCGACGATGCCCAGGTCGTGGGTGATCAGGATCATCGAGGCGTTGAACTGCCGCTTGAGGTTCTTCATCAACTCCAGCACCTGGGCCTGGATCGTCACGTCGAGGGCGGTCGTCGGTTCGTCGGCGATCAGCAGGTGCGGATCGCAGGCCAGGGCGATGGCGATGACGACGCGCTGCTTCATGCCGCCGGAGAACTGGTGCGGGTAATCGTGCATGCGCTCGCGCCGAATGCCGACGACCTCCAGCATGTCTCCGGCCAGCTTCAGCGCCTCGCTCTCCGAGACGTTCTTGTGCAGCTTGATCATCTCGGCGATCTGTTTGTCCACCGTCATGACGGGGTTGAGGCTGGTCATCGGGTCCTGGAAGATCATGGAGATCTTGGCCCCGCGGATGCGGCGCATCTCCGATTCGCTCTTCGCCAGCAGGTCCTCGCCTTCGAAGAGGATGCGGCCCGACCTGACGACGCCGGGCGGCGCGGGGATGAGGCGCATGATGCCGAGGGCCGTGGTCGTCTTGCCCGCGCCCGTTTCGCCGACGAAGCCGAGCGTCTCGCCGCGCCCCACGCTCAGGTTCAGGTTCTCCACGGCGTGCACGACGCCGGAATCGGTGACGTACTGGATCGTCAGGTCCTGAATGTCCAGCAGGAGGTCGGTCCGCTCCTGCTTCGTTGCGCTATTGTGTTTTTCGGACATGGTTTATCCCCTCCGCCGTCAGCGCTTCAATTTCGGGTCCAGCGCGTCGCGCAGGCCGTCGCCGAGGAAGTTCAGCGCCAAGATGGTGATCATGATCGTCAGGCCGGGGTAGAGCGTCAGGTGCGGGAAGTCCCGAATGTACTGGCGTCCGCCCGACAGCATCGCCCCCCATTCCGGGTAGGGCGGCTGGATGCCCAGTCCGATGAACGACAGACCGGCGGCGTTCAGGATCGCGACCGCGACGCCGAGCGTCGACTGCACGATGATCGGCGCCAGGCTGTTGGGGAGGATGTGTTTGAGGATGATGCGCAGGTCGGAGCTGCCGACGGCATGCGCGGCCTCGATGAACTCCATCTCGCGGATCGAGAGGACGGAGCTGCGCACGATACGCGCGTACTTGGGAACCGCCGAGATGCCCACGGCGACCATCAGGTTGAAGAGGCCGGGGCCCAGGGCCGCCGCGATGGCGATGGCCAGCAGCGTCTGGGGGATGGAGAGCAGCACGTCCATGACGCGCATGATGCCGTTGTCCGTCCAGCCGCCGTAGTACCCGGCGATGGCCCCGAGCATTCCGCCCACGACCAGCGCGATGCCGACGGCGATGAAACCCACCATGAGGGAGATGCGGGCGCCGTAGATCAGCCTGCTCAGGATGTCGCGTCCGAACTCGTCGGTGCCGAGCAGGAACTGTTTCGACGGCGTCTCGAACATGTGGCTCAGGTTCTGCTTCGAGTAGCTGTACGGCGCGACGACGTCGGCGAAGAGCGCGAGGAAGATCAGGACCAGCAGGACGACCAGGCCGAACATGGCGAGCGGGCTCTTTTTCAGGCGGTACAGAACCTCCAAGAGCGGGCCGCGTTTCTTTCTCTGCGGGGTGGCGGCGGGGGCCTGTGCGAGTTCTGTCATCGGAATCACCCCTCCTTATTTGTACTGCGCTTTGATGCGCGGGTCGATGTAAGCGTAGACGAGGTCGACGAGCAGGTTGACGATGCTGAACGCCACCGCGACGAAGAGCACGCCCCCCTGCACGACGGGGAAGTCGCGCATTTTGATGGATTCGACCATCAGACGGCCCACGCCGGGGATGGCGAAGATCGACTCGGTCAGGATCGCGCCCGCGAGCAGCTCGCCGAACTGCAGGCCGCAGAGGGTGACGACGGGGATGAGCGCGTTATGCAGCGCGTGCACCCAGATGACGACCGATTCCTTCTGCCCCTTCGAGCGCGCGGTGCGGATGTAGTCCGCCCGGACGACCTCCAGCATGGAGCTGCGCGTCATGCGGGTCACCATGGAGATCGACTGGGCCGACAGCGCCAGCGAGGGCAGGATCATCGCCCGGAAGGTGTCGAACCCCGAGGACGGTAGCCATTGCAGGTGCACCGAGAAGAGCAGGATCAGCAGCAGTCCCAGCCAGAAGACCGGCATGGAGAGCCCGGCCATGGCAAAGATCATGGTGATGGTGTCGAAGATCGAATACTGTTTGATTGCCGAGAGGATGCCGCAGGGGATGCCGACCACGATCGCGATGACCATGGCAAAACCGGCGAGTTTCAGCGTCGAGGGAAAAGCCTGCATGATCTCGTTGAGGACGGGGCGCTTGGTGACGTAGGAGCGCCCGATGTCGCCCTTGGTCACCGCCTTGTAGAGGTAGTTGCCGAACTGCACCAGAAAGGGATCGTTCAGCCCCTCGGTTTCGCGGAAGCGCTGTATCGCCTCCTCCGTCGCCATGTCCCCGAGGATCATCTTCGCCGGGTCGCCCGGCGTCATATAAAGCAGGGTAAAGACGCAAAAAGCCACACCCACCAGAACGGGGATCAGGAACAGGACACGGCGGATAACATAACGGATCATCGTCCTATCTTCCTTTCATGAAGCGTATGTCGAATCGAGATTCGCCCGCTGTCTGCGCGCCATGCGGCGGCGGCCGACACCCGCGTCTGCGCGCGGAAAAGAGCCGGG
>DAIRUD010000007.1:0-19373 GCA_036803565.1 Synergistaceae bacterium
GCCACGTGGCCGATCATGATGAGCGATTGGATTTATCATTGGAATAAATGTTTTCCTATCGCCACGGAGAATCGTCCCCATACTCCACCCGCCAAAAGAACAACCCGCAGGGCGGGGCGGTTTGGCCGCTGGCGGTCCGGTCGGAGGGGGATTCGAGCAGGGAACGGAACCAGTCCGCCTGCCTGCGGCCGGCGGCGACCGCCAGAAGGTTGCCCACGGCGATGCGGATCATATTGGTCAAGTAGGCGTCCGCGACGATGCGGAAGACCAACAGCGGGCCTTTCCGGAAAAGACGTGCGTACCGCACGTTCCGGACGCTGTTGGCCGGACAGTCCTCCTTGCGGCAGAACGCGGAGAAATCGTGACGCCCCACCAGGAAGGGCACGGCCGCCCGCGCCGCGGTCCAATCGTAGTGCGCGCCGGGGAGCCAGAACACGTAGGGGCGGATATGCGGGAAGCACGTCGGTGCATTCCAGATGAAATAGCGGTATTCCCGGGTCACCGCGCTTTTTCTGGCGTGGAACGTATCCTGCGCGGCCGCCGCCCGCATGACCGAGATCGTCGGCGGAAGCTTGGCGTTCAGGGCCAGCAACAAGCGCCTCGGCTCCCAGTCCTTCGACAGCGACACGCTGCCGGTCTGGGCGCGGGCATGTACGCCGGCATCCGTCCGGCCCGCGCCGTCCACCCGTATTCCCGGCTCCCCCAGCGACCGCAACGCGCCCTCGAGCGCATCCTGTATCGTTCCGCCGCCGGGTTGGGACTGCCATCCCCGATATTGCGTCCCGTCGTAGGCAATTTCCAGCGCGTACTTTTTCATGCCCGTCCTCTCACCACGCGGCAAGCCGCCGATCCACCGCCCAGACCAAGAGCACGTACGCGAAGAGGAAAAGGAGCGCGTAGCTGTCCGCGGCACGCCAACGGAGCGGGTGGAGGCGCGTGCGCGGCGCGCCGGGCACGTAGCCGCGGGCTTCCATGGCGACGGCGAGGTTTTCAGCCCGCTGGAAGACGAGGACGAAGAGGGGGATCAGGACGGGGATGAAGCTGCGGACCCGGCGGACGATCCCGCCGCTCTCGAAATCCGCCCCGCGCGAAATCTGCGCCTTCAGGATGCGGTCGGTCTCCTCGAAGAGCGTCGGGATGAAGCGCAGGGCGATGGTCATCATCATCGCCATCTCGGAGGCGGGAAAGCCGACCCTGGCCAACGGAGAAAAGAGTCGCTCCAAACCGTCGGAAAACGACATCGGACTCGTCGTCATCATCAGCAGCGACGCGAAGATCACGAGAAAGAAGAGGCGCATGCCCATGCTGAAAGCGGTCGCCATCCCCTCCCGCGTGACAATCAGGGGTCCCAGTTTCGCCAACTGCTCGCCAGGCGTCCAGAACAGATTCAGGGCGACGGTGAAAATGACGAGAAAGAGCACCGGGCGCCCGGCGCGTAGAATGACCGGCAGGGAAATCCTCGAAAAACGCGAAAGGAGGAAGAGCAACAAAAACCAAAGCAGAAAGTCCGCCGGGTGGCTCGCCAGGAAAAGGCCGACCAGCAGGAGAAACGTTCCCGCCAGCTTGCTTCGCGGATCGAGCCTGTGGACGAGGGAATCCCCGGGCAGAAACTGTCCCAGCGGGGCGCCACTCAGGAAACGCATGGCTTGCCCTCCTCCAGCGCGCGCAGGATTTCCTCATAGCCCGCCGTCAGCGGAACGCCCAGCCCCCGGTCGCGCAACCCGGCCGCAAAGCGCACGAGGGGCGGAACGATGAGCCCCCGTACCGGGTGGGCCGCGAGGTAGGCGGCCACGCGCTCCGGCTCCCCCTCGACGACGCTCGCGCCGTTCTCCAGGACCAACACCCCGTCGCTATGCTCCAGGGCGCTCTGCAGATCGTGCGTCACCTGCACGACCCCCATTCCCTCGCCGCGCAGCCGCGACAAAAGGGCGGCCAGCTCGCGGATGCCCGCGGCGTCCAAGCCCGCCGTCGGCTCGTCCAAAACGAGATAGTCCGGCCGCATCGACAGCACGGAGGCCAGGGCGACGCGGCGCTGCTGGCCGCCGGAAAGCGCGAAGGGGTTGGCGTCGAGGAGGGACGCATCGAGGCCCACCGCCTGCGAGGCCGTCTCCACGGCGAGGCGCAGGTCGTCCCCGGCGACGCCCCAATTGGCGGGCGCGAAGGCAATTTCCTCGCGCACCGTCTCGGCGAAAAACTGCTGTTCCGGATATTGAAAGACCAAGCCGACCTTGCGACGCATCGCCCTGAGGTTTTTGCCCTGCGCGTCGGCGGTTTCGCCGTCGATCGACAACGACCCCCGCTGTGGCAGGTGCAGCAGATTGAGGTGCTGTGCCAGCGTCGACTTTCCGCTTCCGGTGTGCCCGACGATCGCCAGCCACGCGCCGCGCACGACCGTGCAGGTGACCCCCCGCAACGCCTGTCGCGCGGCGGGCGTCCCGACATTATAGGAATACCAGAGGTCCTTTACGAGGATCGACATAGCGCCTCCAACATATCGTCCACGGTCGGGAGCGTGTCCGCGGCGATCCGTCCCCGCGCGCGCAGCTCCCGGTAGAGGCGTAGCTCCGGAGGTTCATCGAAGCCCCACTCCTCGTACGCGCCCTGGAAAAAGGAGGCGGAAGCCCCCTCCCAGACGATGGCGCCCCGCTCCATCACGAGCACGCGATCCGCCTCGACGGCCTCCTCCATCCGGTGCGTGATCTGCAGGATGGCCAGGCCGTCCCGGCGCAACCCCGCGAGGCAGGACAGAAACGCGTTCCGCCCCTCCGGATCCAGCATCGAGGTTGCCTCGTCGAGCAGCAACAGGTCCGGCCGGAGCGCAAGCGCACCGGCCAAGGCCAGGCGTTGCTTTTGCCCGCCGGAGAGGGAGTGGGAGCCGTTGCGCCGGTACTCCGACAATCCGGTCAGAGCCAGCGCGCGGTCCACCCGTTCGGCGATCTCGGAGGGCGGCAGGCGCAGGTTCTCGGGGCCGAAGGCGACGTCCTCCTCGACGATGGACGCGACGATCTGGTCCTCCGGGTTCTGAAAGACCAGAGCCACCTTCTCCCGGACGTAGCGGAGGTTCTGCGGCTCGCGAACGTCGCGGCCCAGCACAAAACAATCGCCCTGCGTCGGTAGCAGCAGGGCGTTGCATATTCTCGCAAGCGTCGATTTCCCCGATCCGTTCGCTCCGACGAGGGCAACCCATTCTCCCGCCCGGACTTCCAGGTCGACGGACCGCACCGCCGGTTGCGGGGCGTCGGGGTAAATATATGCCGTTCCCCGCATGGAGAGGACCGGGGGAAGGGCGGTCGCGTGCGGCGAGATCAATCGACGAGTTCGATAACCGCCATGGGGGAGGCATCCCCCACTCTGTTGCCGAGCTTCACGATTCTGGTGTAGCCGCCGTTGCGCTCCGCATAGCGCGGCGCGAGGTTGTCGAACAGCGTGATGACCGCGGCCTTATGCGGCATACGCGAAATCACCATGCGGCGATCGGCGAGCGAACCGGATTTGGCCTTGGTGATCAGCCGCTCCGCCACGCGGCGCAACTCCTTCGCCCGGGTGACCGTCGTAACGATGCTCCCCTCGACGAAGAGGCTCGCCGCCAGATTGCCCAGCATGGCCTTTCTATGTGAGCCGTAGCGCCCCAGGCGCCTCTGATTCATGCGATGTCTCATGTGCGTGTCGCCCCTTTACTTGTCGTAGTTCCTCATCGGCCTTGCGGCGCGATCGTCCTTCTTAAAAGTGCTCTTCCTCGCCGTCGTCCTCGACCTCTCCCGAGAGGGTCAGGTCGAACTTCGTCAGCTTCTCCTCGATCTCCCGCAGAGAAATTTTCCCGAGGTTGCGGATCTTCAACAGATCCCCGCGCGAGCGGGAAACGAGCTCCCCGATATAATGCACGCCGCCGCGCATCAGGCAGTTCTCGCTGCGGACGGAAAGTTCCAGATCGCGGACGGGGCGCGCATAAGCCGGGTTGTCGCCCAGCTTCATGAAATTCTTCGCCGCCGCCTCGCCCGTGCCCTTGTCCGCCGGTTTCGCCGCGTCCCCGCCCTGAATCTCCGTCAGAAGCGCTTCGTCGTCGGGGGAGACGCCGAGGGCGATGTTCACAAAATAATCCCTGAGGATCAAGGACGCCTGGCGAACCGCTTCCTCGGGCGTCACGACGCCGTTCGTCCAGATCTCCAGGACGAGGCGGTCATAGTCGGTACGCTGGCCGAGGCGCTTGTCCTGCACCTCGTACTTCACCCGCTCGGCCGGGGAGAAGATCGCATCGACGAGCAGAGCGTCCACCGGAAGATAGGCGGGACGGGGACGGTCCAGAGAGGCATAGCCCGTTCCCGCCTCCACGTAGAAATCCATGGAGAGCTTCGCATCCTTCTCGAGATGGCAGATCAGCGCATCCGGGTCGGGGAACTCGATCTCGCTGTCCGGCTGGATATCCGCCGCCGTCACGGTCTTCGGGCCCTCCGCCTCCAGATGCAGAATGCGGAACTCCGGCGAATAGGAACGGACCGGAACGTGCTTGATATTCATCAGCAGCTCGATCATGTCCTCCTTCACGCCGGACACAGTGGTAAACTCGTGAAGGACGCCGTCCACACGAATTGCGGTAATCGCCGCGCCGGATATGGAGGACAACAGAACCCTGCGAAGGGAATTCCCCAAAGTTACCCCGTATCCCCGCTCAAGGGGCTCGATGACAATTCTGCCATACGAAGCGGTGCTTTCCTCAACTATGATCTCATAGCGAGCATGCTCCAAAATTCCCCCACCTTTCCATGTACACGGAAACGCGCGTTCCTGCGCGCATACATAAATTTATACCCGGCGCCGCTTCGGAGGGCGACAGCCGTTGTGCGGAATCGGCGTCGCATCCTGGATGATGTTGACCTGCAATCCCGCGGCCTGCAGCGAGCGGATGGCGGACTCGCGCCCCGGGCCGGGGCCCTTGACGACGACATCGATCTCGACGACGCCGTGGTCCTGCGCCAGCTTCGCCGCCTGCGCGGCGGACATCTGCGCGGCGTAGGGAGTGGATTTCCGCGTTCCCTTGAAGCCGACGTTGCCGCCCGAAGCCCACGAGAGCGCGTTGCCCTGCTTGTCGGTCAGCGTGACGATCGTATTGTTGAACGTGGAGTAAATATGCGCCACGCCGTAGCTTACATGCTTCTTTTCCTTGCGTTTTCCCCTGCGCTGTACACGTTTTGCCACTTGATTTCTACCTCCTCGTCACACGCCGGATCACTTCGTGGCCTTCTTCTTGCCGGCCACGGTGCGCTTCGGACCCTTCCGGGTACGCGCGTTCGTCTTCGTATGCTGTCCGCGCACCGGGAGACCGGCGCGGTGACGAAGCCCGCGATAACAGCCGATATCCATCAGGCGTTTGATGTTCATGCTGATCTCGCGGCGCAGATCACCCTCGACCTTGTAATTGTCCTCGAGCTCCGCGCGCAGCTTCTGCGCCTCGTCGTCCGTGAGGTTCTTCACCCGCGTGTCGGGGTTGATCCCGGTCGCGGCGAGAATCTTTTTCGACGTCGGCAGGCCGATGCCGAAAATATACGTCAGACCGATCTCTATTCTCTTCTCCCTGGGCAGGTCGACTCCTGCAATGCGTGCCATGTTCCGTTACCTCCTCGCACCCTGGCGCTGCTTGTGCCGCGGGTTCCTGCTGCAGATAACCCGGACAACCCCATGCCGCTTGATGATTCTACAATATTCGCACACGGTTTTCACCGACGGCCTTACCTTCATTTCGACTTCCTCCTTCGAATCTCGCTGCCTCTATTCAAAACTTTGCGAACATACCATTATTTATACCTGTAGACGATGCGACCGCGCGTGAGGTCGTAAGGCGTCAATTGTATCAGCACCCTGTCTCCGGGGAGGATCCGGATGAAGTGCATGCGCATCTTTCCGGAAACGTGGGCCAAGACCTTGTGCCCATTCTCCAATTCCACCCGGAACATAGCGTTCGGCAAGGGTTCGACAACCTTACCTTTGACCTCGATGACGTCGTCTTTTGCCATGCGACTTAACCAACCTCCTCTAGGACAAGTTGCGATGCCTGTTCCCCGGTACGGCGGATCGCTTCGCAGAGCCAGCCGTCGTCCAGTTTTTTCCCCTCGGCGAGGCGCAGTGCCGCCTCCGTGCAAATCCATCCGGTCCGTTCAACGTGCCGCGTACTCTTGCGCTTCGGTCTGGCAGCGGAGACGCGCGCTCCGTCGGCGATCAGGATCCTGGCGTTTTTCCCCGGGCAGTCCGGGTTCTCCTGTACTCCGACGACCGCAAAGACCGCACCCTGATGTTTTCCGCGCCTCACCCGAACCAAGGCGCCCAAGGGGAAGTCGCTGCCGCCTTCACAACTTATTCCCATGGCGTCAAAATCTCGACGCCGTCTTCGGTCACGAGGAGGGTGTGTTCGAAATGCGCGGCGTCCGATCCGTCCGCCGTCACGACGGTCCAACCGTCCTTCAGCGTCCTCACGGCCTCCGCGCCGCACATCACCATCGGCTCGATACAAAAGGTCATCCCGCTCTTCAACGTCATGCCGGTGCGCGCCTGTCCGTGATTCGGCACCTGCGGCGCTTCGTGAAGCCTCCGGCCGATCCCGTGTCCGGCGTAGTCGCGAACGAGACCGCAGCCCTCGCCCACGACCCACTCCTCGATCGCATGCCCGATATCGCCCACGGTCTTCCCCGGCACAACCTGCCCGGTGCCGATGTGCAAGGCGCGCAGGGTGACGTCGAGAAGCCGCTGCTTCTCCGGGCTGATCGCGCCGACGGGATACGTGCAGGCCGCGTCGCCGTAATACCCGTCAACCACCGCGCCGAAATCGATGCTGACGACGTCGCCTTCCTGCAGGAGACGCTCGCGACTGGGTATGCCGTGCACGACTTCCTCGTTGATCGACACGCACACGGCACCGGGGAAGGGCTTGGCGATGCCCGGCACCCGATATCCCTTGAACGCCGCGCCCGCCGATTCCCGGTCGAGGATTTCCGTCGCAGCCTCGTCGAGCGCCATCGTGTCGAGCCCGGGGCGAATCAGTTCCCGCATGCGCAACAACACGTCGGCGACGATCCTGCCCGCGCGTCGCATCTTCTCGACTTCGTCGGCTTTTTTCAGCGTGATCATGCCTCTCCGGCCGCTCCCGCGCTGTCGATCCGCCGCATCATCTCGGCGGTGGGAAGGGAAGCGTCCAGCCGTCGCAAACAACCCGCCCGCTCGTAGTACGTCACGAGCGGAGCGGTTTGCTCATGGTACACGGCAAGCCTCTTGCGGATCACGTCTTCCTTGTCGTCGTCGCGCTGTATCACATTCCCGCCGCAAGTGTCGCAGACGCCCGCAACCTTCGTCGGACGCGCGAGCACGTTGTAAATCGCCCCGCAGGAGGAACAGACGCGCCTGCTCGTCAGGCGCCGCACGACCTCTTCGTCGGAGACCTCCAGCAGAAGAACCGCATCCAGCCGGAGGGACATCCTGCCCATCAATGCATCCAACGCCTCCGCCTGGGCAATGGTGCGGGGAAAGCCGTCGAGCAGAAAGCCGGACAGGGCGTCCTGCTCGGACAGCCGTTGCTCCATCATCTGCAGAATCAGATCGTCGGTGACCAGTTTGCCCGCGTCCATGAAGGCCTTCGCGGTCTTCCCCAGCTCCGTTCCCATGCGGACGTTTTCCCGCAGCATATCCCCCGTGGAGATATGGGCGACCGGATGTTTTTCCTTGATGGCGGCCGCCAACGTGCCCTTGCCGGCACCCGGCGGTCCGATAAGAATTACGCGCATTGTCCCCTCCGATCCGCGGCTACAGGAGGCCGCCGCTCTTGTTGCGGCGTTTGAGGATGCCCTCGTAGTGGCGCATGAGCATCTGCCCCTCGATCTGATGCACCGTGTCCAGCGCGACGCCGACGACGATGATGACGGCGGTCCCTCCGATATACAGCGTATCGACCTTCAAGAGCCCCGTCATCAGGTTGGGGATCAGGGCGATCACGGCGAGGGCGATCGCGCCGCCCAGCGTAATGCGTGCCATCACCCGTTCGATGTACTCCGTGGTCGGCTTCCCCGGACGAATCCCGAGGATGAAGCCGCCGTGCTTCTTCATGTTGTTGGCCAAATCCGTCGGATTGAACACGACGGCGGTGTAAAAATACGAGAAGAAGATGATCAGGGCGAACTGAAGGATCATCTGCAACGGACGCCCCGACGCGAAATGGCGCTGTACCCACTCCGCCGCGCTCCCCTGAAAAAAGCCCGCGATCATGTAGGGGAACAGAAGCACGGAGGAGGCGAAAATGATCGGGATGACGCCCGCCGTGTTCACCTTCAAGGGGATGAACGTGCTCTGTCCGCCGTACATCTTGTTCCCGACCATGCGCTTGGCATACTGCACCGGCAGGCGGCGCTGCCCCTCCTGAAGGGCGACGCAACCGGCAATCAGCACCACGAGCACGATCAAGCCGATGATGACGGCAAGGGGGTTCAGCTCACCCATGTAGATCTTCTGCCAGGTCTGCACGATCGCGCCGGGGAAGCGCACGACGATACCCGCGTAGATGAGCAGGGAGATGCCGTTGCCGATGCCGTGATCGGACATGACCTCGCCGAGCCACATCACGGCGACCGCCCCGGTCGTAACCGTAACGATCGCGACGATGGTGGCCAGGGTGCCGCCGACGAATATCCCCACTTGATCGCTCTTCAGCCACGAAGTCATACCGATCGCCTGCACCAGCGCGAAAAAGATCGTGCCGTAGCGCGTATACTGGGTGATCTTCTTCCTGCCCTCCTCCCCCTCTTTCTGGAGTTTCTCCAGCGCGGGGACGATGACGACAAGGAGCTGCATGACGATGCTCGAGTTGATATAGGGCGCGACCCCCAGGGCAAACACGCTGAAGGTACTCAGCGCGCCGCCGGCGAAGAGGTTCAGGAAGCCGAGGACACTGCTTCCCGCCACCATGTCGACCATGGCCTTGGCGTCGATTCCGGGCGTCGGGATGTGCGCTCCGAGCCTGAAGATAAAGAGCGCTCCGAAGACAAAGAGGATGCGCCTCTTGAGATCCGGCAGGCGAAAGGCATTCCGGAACCCGTCGATCACGCTAGATCACCTCGGCCTTTCCGCCCGCCGCCTCGATCTTGGTCCTGGCGGACGCGCTGAAGGCGTTCGCCTTCACCGTCAGCCCCTTGGTAAGCTCCCCGTTGCCGAGGATTTTCAGGGGCTTGTCGCTCCCCGAAATCAGCCTCGCGGCGCGGAGTTCCTCGCCGGAAACGACGGCGCCCGCCTCGAAGCGATCCTCGAGTTCGGAGACGTTGACCGTCTGGTAGGATACGGCATGCCGAAAATTGCTGAAACCGCGCTTGGGAATCCTCCGGGAAAGCGGCATCTGCCCGCCTTCGAAGTGCGGACTGACGCCCCCTCCGGCGCGCGCCTTCTGGCCCTTATGGCCCTTTCCGGCGGTCTTGCCGGTACCGCTGCCGATACCCATCCCGAGGCGTTTCGCCTTGCGCCGCGAACCCGGCGCGGGGGACAAATCGTGGAGATTCATTTCGTTCCCTCCTATTTCGTCTCGGTGCACTCCACCAGATGGATGACACTCTGGATCATGCCCCGCACCTGCGGGGTGTCCTCATGTTCCACCGTCTGATTGAGCTTCCGCAGACCGAGCGCCCGAATCGTCCGCTCCTGACTCGGAGAACGGCCGATCGCACTTTTTTTCCATGTCACGCTTAATTTCGCCATCGTCAATCCCTCCAACCTAGGCGGACGCCGCGACGCGGGTTTCCTTGCCGCGAAGCCGACGCACCTCTTCGGGGGTGCGGAGGCGCTTGACGGCGTCGAACGTCGCATAGGCGACGTTGATGGGGTTGGACGTCCTGCCGATCACCTTCGTCAGAACATCCTTCACGCCGCCGAGCTCCATGATCGCGCGCACGACCGCCCCCGCGATAACGCCCGTACCGGGCGCGGCGGGACGGATCAACACCTCGGCCGCTCCGAACTTGCCCTGAATGGGGTGCGGAATGGTGTTCCCCACCTTCTTCAGGTCGACCATGTTTTTCTTCGCATGATCGATGCCCTTGCGCACCGCCTCGGAAATTTCTCGCGCCTTGCCCATGCCGATGCCGACCTGGTCGATGCCGTCGCCGACGACGACGAGGACGCTGAAGCGGAAGCGCTTGCCGCCCTTGACGACCTTGCTGACGCGGTTGATGGAAACGACTCGTTCCGCCAGCTCCATACCCTTGCTGCTGTAGTTCTTGCTTTGCTGATTCTGGGTTGCCAATGTCTTCCCTCCCTAGAACTTCAAGCCGGCTTCGCGCGCCGCGTCGGCGAGCGCTTTGACCCGTCCCTGAAAGATATGACCACCGCGATCGAACACCACGGAGGTGATACCTTTGGCGAGGGCGCGCTCGGCGATCAGTTTTCCGACGCTTTTGGCCGCATCCTGATCGCCTCCGTGGGCAACGGTTCCGGCGAGCTCCTTGTCCAGGGTCGAGGCCGCGAGAAGCGTTCTTCCCGCCTCGTCGTCGATAATCTGCGCGTAGATATGCTTGAGGCTGCGGAACACCGAGAGCCTCGGGCGCTCCGGAGTGCCGGCGAGACGCTTGCGCAGGCGACGGTGACGGTGTATGCGCATTTCATTGCGACTGCGAGCATTGATCATTTCTCAATACACCTCACTCTTACTTGCCGCCGGCCTTACCGGCCTTGCGGATGACATACTCTCCGAGGTAGCGAATACCCTTGCCCTTGTACGGCTCGGGCGGCCTGTAGCCACGGATGTCGGCGGCCACCTGACCGACGAGCTGCTTGTCGATGCCGCGGATGATGACCTTGGTCGGGCCGTCCACGGCGAACTCGATCCCCGCGGGGGGGACGACCTCGACGGGATGGGAAAAACCGAGGGAGAGGACGAGGTTCTTGCCCTGCACCTGGGCTCTGTAGCCGACGCCGATGATCTCGAGCACGCGCTCGAAACCCTCGCTGACGCCCTTGATCATGTTGGCGAGAATGGCGCGGGTCATGCCGTGCGCCGCGCGCACGCTCTTCTCGTCGTTGGCGCGCGTGACGAGGACCTGGCCCTCGTCGAGCGATACCGCGATGTTGGGCAGAATGCCGAAGGACATCGTCCCCTTCGTGCCCTTCACGGTAATCTGGCTGCCGTCGAGCTTGAAATCGACGCCCTTCGGCAGGGGAATGGGTTTGCGTCCGATACGAGACATAAGCAGTACTCCCCCCCTACCAGACGTAGCACATGACTTCGCCGCCGAGGCCGCGCTTGCGGGCCTCCGCGTCGGTCATCAGTCCATTGGACGTCGAAATGAGCGCGATGCCCAGCCCGCCCATCACCTTGGGGACGTCTTCCTTGTGCACGTAGATCCGGCGGCCCGGCTTGCTGATTCTGCGCAGGCCCTGGATGACGCGTTCCCGTCCGGCTCCGTAGTTCATGTAGACACGGAGCGTCTGCACGGGCTGCTTGGGATCAGTCACCGTTTTATAGTTGCGGATGTAGCCCTCGTCCTTGAGAATGCGCGCAATCTCCAGACGCAGCTTGCTCATCGGCATATCGACCATTTCGTGGTACACCGTATTCGCGTTGCGAATGCGCGTGAGCATATCGGCTACAGGATCTGTGACATGCATCCTTTTGATCCTCCCTTCCCGCTCTACCAGCTGGATTTGACGACGCCGGGGATTTTTCCCTCGCGAGCCAAGCTCCGGAAGCAGCAGCGGCACATGTTGAACACCCGCATGTACCCACGCGGACGTCCGCAGAGGGGGCAACGGTTGTACTTTCTCACCTTGAACTTCGGCTCTTTTGCGGCCTTGTTGCGCAGGCTCTTTCGCGCCATAATCGTACCTCCTACTTGCTGAAAGGCATTCCGAGCTCGGAGAGCAGCGCGTGGGCTTCCTCGTCCGTGCGCGCGCTGGTCACGAACGTCACGTTCATGCCGCGCATGCGGATCACCTTGTCGTATTCGATCTCGGGAAACAACAGCTGCTCCCTGAGGCCGAGGTTGTAATTGCCCCTGCCGTCGAAACCGCGGCGCGCGACGCCCTGAAAGTCCTTGATGCGGGGCAGCGCGATGCTGATCAGCCGGTCGGCGAACTCCCACATCTTGGTGCTCCGCAGGGTGACGCAGCAGGCGACCGGCATGCCCTCGCGGACCTTGAAGCCGGCGACGGAAGTCTTCGCGCGCTTCATCATCGGCCGCTGCCCGCTGATCGTGGTCAGCTCGTTGATGGCGGCGTCCATGTACTTCATGTCCAGTTTCGCCTCGCTGACGCCGATGTTGATGACGATCTTCTTCAACGTCGGAAGCTGCATCGGGCTCTTGTAGCCGAACTGCGTCTTCAGGCGGGGCGCCACTTCGCTCTTGTATTTTTCTAGGAGACGCGGTGTCATCTTCGTCTCTCCCCCCTATCCCTTGTCGACGACTTCGCCGCATTTTTTACAAACGCGGACCTTGTTGCCGGAGTCGAGGAAGGCCCGCGCGATACGCGTCGGCTTGCCGCAGGATGGGCAGACCAGCATCGCCTTGGAGGCGTTGATCGGCGCTTCCATCTTGAGGAAGCCGCCGCGCGGATTCTTCTGATTCGGGCGCGAGCTCTTCGTCACGATATTGATGTTCTCCACGACGATCGTGTCCTTGGCAACGTCGCGGCGCAGGATCTTGCCCTCTTTGCCCTTGTCCTTGCCGGAAACGATGTAGACGCGGTCGCCCTTGCGCAAACGCATTTTCGACATCCCCATGCCCCCCTTACACAACCTCGGGAGCGAGGGAAACAATGCGCATGTAGCGCTTTTCCCTGAGCTCGCGAGCCACGGGGCCGAAAATACGCGTACCCCGGGGATCTCCGTTGTTGTCGATCAACACCGCGGCGTTGTCGTCGAAGCGCACGTAGGAGCCGTCCTTGCGGCGCACTTCCTTCTTCGTGCGGACGATGACGGCGCGGATGACGTCGCCCTTGCTGACATTGCTGTTGGGAATCGCTTCCTTGACCGAGGCCACGATGACGTCGCCGACGGAACCGACCTTGCGGAAGCTGCCGCCCCTGACCTGAATGCAGAGGATCTTCTTGGCGCCGGAATTGTCGGCCACATTCAAGACGGTACGCAGTTGAATCATTTCCTACGCCTCCCCCTCGTCGGCCTTTTCGGCACCCAGCACGGGAGCGCGCTCGATGATCTGAGCCACCGTCCAGCGCTTGTGCTTGCTCAGCGGGCGGGTCTCCTCGATCATGATCCGATCGCCCGGACGGCATTCGTTCGCCTCGTCGTGCGCCATGTATTTCTTCACCTTCAGAACGGGCTTGCCGTACAGCGGATGCTTGGACATGCGGTCGACGCGCACGACGACCGTCTTGTCCATCTTATCGCTGACGACGATCCCGGTCCTGACTTTCCGATGCGGAGTACGCTCCTCCATCGCGACTACCCCCTTGCTCCTGCACGCACGTTCGCATGCTCCTTCTCGTGCATCACGGTCAGGACGCGTGCGATGGTACGGCGGACTTCCTTAATCTTGCTCGTGTTGCCGAGCTGTCCGATCGCATTCTGAAAACGGAGGTTGAAGAGCTCCTCCTTGGACTGGCGATGCTTCTCGCGCAGCTCGTCGACGGTCAAATCCCTGAGTTCCTTTGCGTTCATGATTAACCACCCATCCCCTCTCTCGCCAACAGCTTGACCTTAATGGGGAGTTTGAAGGATGCCGTCCGGAAGGCGGCCTCCGCGACCTCGCGGGAGACGCCCTCGATCTCGAACATGACGCGGCCCCGCTTGACGGCGGCCGTCCAATATTCGACGTTGCCCTTACCCTTGCCCATACGCGTTTCGAGCGGCTTCTCCGTGACCGGGCGATCCGGGAAAATACGAATCCAGATCTTTCCGCCCTTCTTCATCTTACGGGAGATGGCGACGCGCACCGCTTCGATCTGCCGTGCGGTAATCCAGCCGTTCTCCATCGCCTGCAAGCCGAACTCGCCGAAGTCGACCTTCGTGGCTCCCTTGGAGATGCCGCGCAGGGGCGTGAGATGGGGCTTGCGATACTTCACGCGTTTCGGGGAAAGCATCGGACTACCTCCTCTCCTTCGATGCAGGCGCGATCTCGGCGGCCTCCATCACCGGAGGGCGCTCCATGATCTCGCCCTTGTAGATCCAGACCTTGACGCCGATAACGCCGTAAATCGTGCGCGCCTGCGCAAAGCCGTAATCGATGTCCGCCCGCAGGGTGGAGAGGGGAAGCTGCCCCTCGAGATACCACTCGGTACGGGCGATTTCCGCGCCGCCCAGGCGGCCGCCGCACTGGATCTTGATCCCTTTAGCACCGGATTTCATAGCCCGGAAGATGCTCTGCTTCATCGCACGACGGAAGCTGATTCTGCGCTCCAGCGCGGATGCGACGCCCTCGGCGACGACCTGTGCCGCGCTGTCGGGATTCTTGATCTCCTGAATGTTGATCATGATCCGACTGCCGGTCATGGCCTGCAGCTCGTCACGAATCGCCTGAATCTCGGAGCCGCCCTTACCGATGACGACACCCGGACGAGCCGTGAAAACGGTAAAACGCATGACGTTGCCGATGCGCTCAATCTCGATGCGGCTGATGCCGGCGTTGGACCAACGTTTTTTCAGCCAGTCGCGCAGCTTGAGATCCGCGTGCAGATTCTTGGCATAGTTCTTGCCGTGCGCATACCAGCGAGACTCCCAATCGTAGATAACTCCCAGGCGATAACCTACCGGGTGAACTTTCTGTCCCACTGTCACCCCTCCTTATTTCTCTGCCACAGCGACAGTAATGTGGCTCGTGTGATGCCGGAACGGATGCGCACGGCCATGAGAGACGGGACGGAACCGACGCATGTAGGCACCCTGATCGGCGGTCGCCCGAACGACGAAGAGATTGTCAATATCCAGCCCCAAATTGTGCTCGGCGTTCGCCATCGCACTTTTCAGGGTCTTTTCCACGTAACGCGCGCCCCGGTTCGGCGTAAACTTGAGAATCAGCAGCGCATCGGACGCCTTCTTGCCGCGGATCAGCTCCAGAACCTGCCGTACTTTGTCGGTGGAGATGCGCACCTGCCAAGCGGTCGCTTTCGCTTCCATGTCCATTCCCCCTACCTCTTGACCTTCGAGGAACGTTCCTGGCCGGCGTGCCCGCCGAAGCGACGGGTCGGTGCGAACTCTCCGAGCTTATGGCCGATCATGTTGTCGCTGATGTATACGGGAATATGGATCTTCCCGTTGTGGACCGCGATCGTATGGCCGATCATCTCCGGCGTGATGCTGGAGCGGCGCGCCCAGGATTTGATCACGCGCTTCTTGCCCGAATCGTTCATGTCCTCGATCCGCTTCAGGAGCTTCGCATCCACGTACGGTCCTTTTTTCAATGAACGTGTCATGCCGTATACCTCCTACGTAACACTACTTGTTGCGCCTGCGGACGATGAACTTGTCCGAGGGTTTCCGTTTGCGGGTGCGATAGCCCTTGGCCGGGGTACCCCACGGCGAAACGGGATGCTTGTGCGACTTGCTACGCCCCTCGCCGCCGCCCATCGGGTGGTCGACCGGGTTCATGACCATGCCGCGAACGTGGGGGCGACGCCCCTTCCAGCGCGTGCGGCCGGCCTTGCCGTACACGATGTTCTCATGCTCCTCGTTGCCGACCTGGCCGATCGTCGCGCTGCACTCCAGCAGGACGAGGCGCAGCTCGCTGGAGGGCATGCGCACGAAGGCGTACTTGCCCTCTTTCGCCATCAGCTGCGCGGACACCCCGGCGGAGCGCACGAGAACGCCGCCGCGGCCCGGCTCCAGCTCGATGTTGTGAATGACCGTACCGTCGGGAATGTCCTTCAGCTTGAGCGAGTTGCCCGGCTTGATGTCGGCCTCGGGTCCGGCGAGAATCTGGTCGCCGACCTTCAACCCCACCGGTGCGAGGATGTAGCGCTTTTCGCCGTCGACATAGTTCACGAGCGCGATGCGCGCGGAGCGATTGGGATCGTACTCGATGGAGGCGACCTTTCCGGGCACCCCTACCTTGTCGCGTTTGAAATCGATGATGCGATACAGCCTGCGGGAACCGCCTCCACGGTGCCGCATCGTGATCCTTCCGGTATTGTTACGCCCACCGCTCTTTTTCAGGGATTCCGTCAGACTGCGCTCCGGCTTGGACTTCGTGATCTCCGAATAGTCGGGGCTGGTCATAAAACGGCGGCCCGGCGTAGTGGGACGATATTTCTTCACACCCATGTCCTTGCTCCTCCCTTATGCGCCGGCCCCGTCGAAGAACTCGATCCGTTCTCCGGGGCGCAGAGTGACGACGGCTTTTTTCCACGAGCGCGAGCGTCCGAAAAAGCGGCCCATGCGTTTCGGTTTCGAGCGCACCTTGATCGTGTGCACACTGGAAACCTTCACCTTGAAGACCTCCTCGACCGCCTTGCGAATCTCGATTTTATTCGCCTGCGGCAGCACCTCGAACGTATATTTGTTGAGGGCCATCATTCGGCTGCTTTTCTCCGTGATAATCGGTCGTACGATAATGTCGTGCGCTACCGCGATCATGCGCCGAACACCTCCTCAAGATGCTTGACGGCCTCCGGGGTCGCGATGAGCTTCACGTGATGCAGGATGTCGTAGACGTTCACGCTGTCCACGTGCAGCACGCGCGCACCGGGGATATTGCTGGCCGACTTGATGACCGGCCCGTTCGTCTCGTGCAGCAGAAAAAGCGGCTTCTGCGCGTCCACCTTCGCGAGGAAGGCGAGCATCTCCTTCGTCTTCGGCGTATCGAGGGCAAACTTGTCGATCACGAGCATGTTCTCCTCGCGCACCTTCAAGGACAGCGCACTGCGAAGCGCGATGCGGCGCACCTTGCGGTTCACCTTCTGCCGATAATCCCGCGGGTGCGGGCCGTGCGCCACGCCGCCGCCGACCCAGACCGGAGAGGTGTTGCTGCCCGCGCGGGCGCGGCCCGTGTGTTTCTGCCTCCAGGGCTTGCGACCGCCGCCGCGGACATCGCCGCGATTCTTCGTGTCATGCGTCCCGACGCGCAGGTTGGCAAGCTGCGCCACGACGACCTGATGCATGGCGGGCACGTGCACGGGAGCGCCGAACGTCTCGTTGGAGAGCTCGTAGTCTCCGATGACCTCGCCCTTGAAATTTACCTGTTTGACGACTGGCATAAATATTCGCCCCCTGTCCCTAAGCGCTCTTGTAGATGAGAACGAGCTGATCGTTCGCGCCGGGAACAGCACCGCGGATCAAAATCAGGTTGTTCTCCACATCCACGGCGAAAACGGTGAGACCCTTCGTGGTCACCTGTTCTCCGCCCATCCGTCCGGCCATCTTTCTGCCCTTCATGACGCGGCCGGGGTAACTGCTGCAACCGCTGGAGCCGCCCTTGCGATGCTGCTTGGACGAACCGTGGCTGGCAGGACCGCCGCCGAAATTATGCCGCTTCATGACGCCCGCGTAGCCCTTGCCCTTGCTGATTCCGCGGACATCCACCTTCTCGCCGTCGGCGAAAAGCGCCACCGTGATCTCCTGCCCCACCTCGTACGGCGAAACATCGTCGACGCGGAACTCGCGAAGCCAGCGACGGGGCGTCACGCCGCGCTTCTCGAAGAGCACGCGCTGGGCCTTGTTGAGGCGATGCGGTTTCTCCTCGGCGAAGCCGAGCTGCACCGCGGTGTAATTGTTCTTTTCCGGGGTGCGGATCTCGACGATCGGGCAGGGGCCGGCTTCGATCACCGTAACGGGAACAGCCTTGCCCTCGGCGTCGAATACCTGCGTCATGCCTACCTTTTTCCCCAGAACACCTATGCTCATACCATTCACTCCTTTACAATCAAGCGCACTACAGCTTGATCTGTATGTCGACCCCAGAAGGAAGGTTGAGCTGCATCAATGCCTCCATCGTCTTCTGCGTCGGATTGATGATGTCGATGAGACGTTTGTGGGTGCGGATCTCGTACTGCTCCCGCGCATCCTTGTCCTTGTGAGGGGACTTGAGGATCGTGAACTTCTTGTTCTCCGTGGGGAGCGGGATCGGTCCGAACACCTGTGCTCCGGTCCTTCCAGCCGTGTCAGCGATCTGGACGGCAGATGCGTCCAAAACCCTGTGATCGAATGCCTTCAGTTTGATGCGTATGTTTTTCGCCAACTTGGTTCCCTCCAGGGGTTTTCCCGTTACTCGATGATCTCGGTAACGACGCCCGCTCCCACCGTGCGGCCGCCCTCGCGGACCGCGAAACGAAGGCCGGGCTCCATCGCGATCGGCGCGATCAGCTTCACTTCGAATGTGCTGTTGTCGCCGGGCATGACCATCTCGATGCCTTCCTCGAGCTTGATGTCGCCCGTCACGTCCGTCGTGCGGAAGTAGAACTGCGGCTTGTAGCCCGAGAAAAACGGCGTGTGACGACCGCCCTCTTCCTTCTTCAGAACGTAAACCTCGCCCTTGAAGTGCTTGTGCGGCTTGATGCTGCCAGGCTTGGCCAACACCTGCCCGCGCTCCACGTCGTCCTTGCCGGTGCCGCGAAGCAGAACGCCCACGTTGTCGCCCGCCTCCGCGTCGTCGAGGATCTTGCGGAACATCTCCAGGCTCGTCGCAACCGTCTTCTGCGTGTCGCGGATACCGATGATCTCCACTTCGTCCGCCGGCTTGATGATGCCGCGCTCCACGCGCCCTGTCACCACCGTGCCCCGACCCGTGATCGTGAACACGTCCTCGATCGGCATCAAAAACGGCTTGTCGACCTCGCGCTGCGGCGCGGGGATGTAATCGTCGCAAGCCTGCATCAGCTCGATGATCTTCTCCGTCCACTCGTTGTCCGTGTCGCTCTCCAGCGCCTTCAGCGCCGAACCGCGGATGATCGGGATATCGTCGCCGGGGAACTCGTACTTCGAGAGCAGGTCGCGCACTTCCATCTCCACCAGGTCCAGAAGCTCGGGGTCGTCCACCATGTCGCACTTGTTCATGAACACCACCAGCGCCGGAACGTTGACCTGCCGCGCCAGCAGAACGTGCTCGCGCGTCTGCGGCATCGGGCCGTCGGCCGCCGAGACGATCAGGATCGCGCCATCCATCTGCGCCGCGCCCGTGATCATGTTCTTGATGTAGTCCGCGTGACCCGGGCAGTCGATATGCGCGTAATGGCGGTTGTCCGTCTGGTACTCCACGTGCGAGATGTTGATCGTGATCCCGCGCTCACGCTCCTCCGGCGCCTTGTCGATCATGTCGAACGGCGTGAAGTCCGCATGCCCCTTCCGCGCCAGCGTCTTCGTGATCGCGGCCGTCGTCGTCGTCTTGCCGTGGTCGATGTGGCCGATCGTGCCGATGTTCAAGTGCGGCTTATTTCTCTCGAATTTCTCCTTTGCCATCTCTCTTGCCTCC
>DAIRUD010000008.1:0-19233 GCA_036803565.1 Synergistaceae bacterium
GGTGGAGATCGGCGCGGGCGGGGCCATGGCCTCGGCGGCCTGCGTGCAGGCCGTCGGCGGTACGGTGCGGCAGGCGATGGACGCGGCGGCCATCTCCTTCCAGAACACCATGGGCTCCGTCTGCGATCTGGTGCAGGGCATGGTGGAACTGCCCTGCCACACGCGCAACGCCGCCGCCGCCGCCGGTGCCTTCGTCAACGCCGATCTGATCCTCGGCGGCTACGAAAACCCCGTTCCCCTCGACGAGACGATCGACGCCGTCTACGCCGTCGGCCAAATGCTGCCGCCGGAACTGCGCTGCACCTCGCAGGGCGGCCTGGCGCTCTGCCCCTCGGCGCTGGCCATGCCGCGGCTGCGGTGAAAGACGATAATGGATAACACGGAAAGATTGCGCCACAAGATTTTAATATTGCTCGGGTATATCTTTTTTGAAGATAAGATTGTATTTTTGGGATAATACGTGGATTTCTTTACGGAATGATTGACGAAATTCTTTCATACTATAAGAAAAAGAAGAATTAGCCCAATCATTCCCATTTTTGTATATTATTCCAGATCCTCTTAATGGAGAGAGTTGATCAAGGAAAATGTTGCACGTGGTAACAAGATTCAGCAGAACACCGTCTGTTTCATCGTCGAACGGAACTTCAGTTCGAAGATTGGAGATGTAGTTCTTGATTTCCAGCGCAGAAGAGACACAATGATCGGCCATTTCCATTTCAATTGGATTAGTAAGTAACCTTTTTGATTCTAAAAATTTTAAGAGAGACGAAATGTGACCCAAGGGTGTTTTAGTGTTTTCCCAAGATGCGCCTCCGCCTGTTCCAGCAAATGATATATTTATTCCAGTTAAATTCTTTTGTCCCAGTGGTGCCTTTCCTCGCTCCTGCACCACCGTCTCCAGTTCCGACAGGACGACGCCGCCGGTGATCATCAGGCCGCCCAGCGCGCCGCGCAGGATGAAGGGGTCCTGGCCGGAGAGGACGGAGATCAGGTAGCCGAAGACCGACTCCAGCGCCAGGATGATGGCGGCGTGGGAGGCCGAGGTGTGCCTCTGCGCGCGCGTCTGGAGGACGAAGCAGAGCACGGTGTTGGCCAGGCCGGTGAAGACGATCTGGCCCCAGGTCAGCGGGCGGATGGCGGCGAGGTCGACCGGGCCCTCCACGAGGAAGGAGGCGGCGATCAGGATGGCCGCGACGAGCGGCAGCTGGAGGGCGACCAGCGTCGTCGGTTCCATCCGCTTGACGATGTACTCGATGACGATGACCTGCGCGGCCCAGAAGACGCACATGATCAGGTTCAGCGTGTCGCCGAAGTTGAAGCGCATGCCCGGCGTGAAGGCCATGACCAGCAGCCCCGCCGTACCCAGCGCCGCTCCGGCGAAGACCAGCGGGTGCGGACGCACCTTGTTGACGATCCAGGCCAGAAAGGGCACCATCAACACCGACATGCCGATGATGAACGCCTGCTTGCTGGCGGTGCTGTAGACGAGGGCGCTGCTCATGAGCATGAAGACGACGGCGACGATGCAGGACAGGAAGAACGCGTACTTCCACTCGCGCCGCGTGGCGTTGCGGATGCGGGGGGAGTAAAGCGCGAAAACGGCGACGGCGGCGACGGCCATGCGCAGCGCGCTGCTCCAGAGGGGTGAGAGCGCGCGTACCATGCTCGCCGAGATGGGGATGCCGAGGCCCCAAATGAACGCGACCAGGACGAGCGTCAGGTCGGCGATCAGTACCCTTCTGCTTTGTGCGGTCAGCTGCAAGCGGCATCCCTCCTTTCGTCCCCGACATACCGGCACATTATACTGTATTTGCGGCCGCTCCTCGGCGCGACCCAACGTTGATTCGGAGGGGCAAAGCGGATAAAATCACCGCATTGGCGAGTTTCGGCATATCGTTCGTTTGTTCGGCGACCGGGATGCGGCTATGCGTGCGGCAACCTCCGGTGCGCATCCGTGCGCGGTTTCCGGATGTGCCGTATCGCAAAGGAAGGGTGGAGATGGACATGCAATCCCAAAACGGCGGGTTCGCGTTCCGCGAGCAACTCAGCACGATGGCGCGCGAGCGCCTGGGAGATTCCGAAATCGCCGAGATCATCAAACTCGTCGTGGAGAACGAGGCGATCTCCTTCGGCGCGGGCGAACCGTCGGCGGACATGTTCCCCAAGGACGGTGTCCGCGAGGCTGTGGCGCGCGCGTTCGAGTCCCCGGACGTCTGGGGGTACTACCACGACGACTACGGCGACCCGGGGCTGCGCGACTGGATCGTCGACCACATGGGGCAGGACGGCCTGCTGCCCGCTTGGGCGAAGCGCGAGAATGTGCTGCTGACGAACGGCGGCGGCGAGGCGATGAGCCTGATCACGGAGGCGCTGATCGATCCCGGCGCGCTGATTCTCGTCGAGAGCCCGACCTATACGGAGAGCATCCTGACGTTTCGCAAGCAGGGCGCCGTCTGCGTCCCCGTCCCGTCCGACGACGACGGCATCGTGCCGGAGGCGCTGGAGCGCATCGCCGCACAACGGCGGGCGCGCTTCCTGTACACGATCCCCAACTTCCAGAACCCCAGCGGCCGTACCACGCCCGAAGCGCGTCGCTCGCGCATCCTGGAGATCCTGCGCGAGCACGACGTCGCGCTCGTCGAGGACGATCCCTACCGCTATCTCAGCTACGACGGCGAGCCGCCGACGACCTACCTGAAACTCGCGGGCGACGACATGCGCGTCATCTACTGCAGCAGTTTCTCCAAGATCGTCGCGCCGGGCCTGCGCACGGGCTGGGCGGTCATTCCCCCGGCGCTGCTGTCGGTTTTCTCGTCCCTGCGCGTCAGCGCGGGGCTGGGACGTCCGTTGGCGATACAGAAGGCGATCTGCGATTATCTCGAATCGATCGACTTTGCGGCGCGGCTCCGCGCGTTGCGGACGGAGTACGCCAAGCGGCGCGGCGTAATGCTGGATATGGTCGAAAAATATCTGACGCCGCTCGGCATCCGGACAAACCGCCCCTCCGGCGGGTTTTTCATCTGGGCGGAGCTGCCCAGGGAGGAGCGGTGGCTGGACAGCGGCGCGTTCGCGCGCTACGCCGTGCGCGCCCACAAGATCGGCATCATTCCCGGCACCGCTTTTTTCCCCGAGGGGGACGGCGGGGGCGGCGACGCCTTCCGCCTCTCCTACGCGAAGGTCTCCGCGGACGTCGTGGAGGAGGGGATGCGCAGGCTGAAGGACGCCTGGGAGGCGTTCGCGTAGCGGGCGGCGAAAGCAGCTACGAAGTGATGAAGCGGCGTCGCGGTGGGTCCGCGTTTTTCGTCGACCGTCAGGCCGCCGCCGCTTCCAGTCTCTTCATCTCCCGGAGTTCCCGCGTGATGAAGACCGCCGCGAGCAGCGCGGCGGCGAGGTCCGCGACCGGGCCCGCGTACATCAGGCCGTCGATCCCCCAGTAACGGGGAAAGAGCAGGATCAGCGGCAGGAGGAAGATGATCTGTCGCGTCAGCGAGATAAAGAACCCCCGCCCGGCCTTGCCGATGGACGTGAAGAAGTTGGCCGTGACGGGCTGGATGCCGTTCACGAACGTCATGAAGAGGAAGATGCGGAAGAATCGCTCGACGAAGCGATAATACTCCGGTGTGCCCTCTCCGAAGAAGTCGATTATCTGGCGGGGATAGATTTGGAAGCAGACGAAGGCTATGCCGGAGAGCAGCAGCGAGATGCCCAGGGTGAAGCGGAAGGTCGCGCGTACGCGCGCATAGTTGCGCGCCCCGTAATTGAAGCCGATGATGGGCTGCCCGCCCTGCGCCAGGCCGATGACGATGGAGATGAAGATCATGTTGACCTTGGTGATGATCCCCGCGGCGGCGAGGGGAATTTCGCTGCCGTAGACGGATTGTGCGCCGTAGTGCGTCAGCGTGTTGTTCATGGCGATCTGTACGCACATCATGGAGAGCTGGTTGAAGCAGGACGCGGCCCCCAGCCGCGCGATTGTCGCGAGCGCCCAGGCGCGCGGAATGAACCACTCGCGCAGCAGCGGAGCGTTGTGGAAGCGCATGAGGCGGTAGACGACGAGCGACCAGCTGACGAACTGAGAGATGACGGTCGCCCATGCCGCACCCGCGATACCCATGCCCAGCGTGAAGATGAAGATGGGGTCGAGGATCACGTTCAGCCCGGCGCCCGCGACGTTGCAGAACATGGCGTAGCGGGGGCTGGCGTCGGCGCGGATCAGGTGCGAGCCGCATACGCTCATGATCAATAAGGGCATGCCGAGCGAGGTGATGCCGGTATACGTCGCGGCGTAGGAGAAAACCTGCTCCGTCGCGCCGAAGGCGAAGAGGAGCGGGCGCAACAGGATGCGGATGACGATGCAGATGACGATGCCCGCGATCGCCGCGAAGGCGATGGCGTTCGCGGCGATCCTGCCCGCCTTCTCCCGATTGCCCCGGCCCAGCTCCAGGTTGAAGTTCGATGCTCCGCCGATGCCGAGCAGAAGCGCCGTCGACATGCAGATGGTCACGAGCGGGAACGCGACATTCGTCGCCGCGTTGCCGAGAATGCCCACGCCCCGCCCGATGAATATTTGATCGACGATGTTGTAGAGCGCGCCCACGAGCATGGAGATGATGCTGGGGATCGCGAACCGCAACAGCAAGCGCCCGACCCCGCCTGTTGCGAGCGGGTGCGATTGCGCGTCCGTTTTTTCGTCTGTCGGCAAGTAAGTCGCCTCCCGTGTCATCCCGGCGCAGACGGAAAGGGGCCGCCCTCCTCGGAGTCCTCCGTGCGGCGTGCCGTCTGGAGTTCCATTCGCGGTTTTTTCCGAAAGTGGCGCGGGCGGAGTGGGGACGCGATCGAGGTTGTTCGGTCGTTCTGCGCGCGGAGATTTGTCCTCTGATACCCTCTTATTTTACACCGTTTCGGCTTATAATAGGCCGTACTTTTCGGGAATGCCGTGCCGAATCCGTTTCACGCCCGCTTCGTCCGGGGCGTGCGCCATGACCAGGGAGGGAACCTCGTGTCCGATACCGCCGACCGATATCACAAAACGTTTTCCATCTCGTGGGAACAGTTGCAGAACGATTGCCGGGCGCTCGCGTGGAAGCTCCTGGCCGTCCGCAAGGACTGGTCCAGGATCGTCGCCATCGCCCGGGGCGGGCTTGCGCCCGCCGCGATCATCGCCCGCGAGCTGGACATCAAGATTGTGGACACCGTCTGTATCTCCAGCTATACGCTACGCAGCCGCAGCGACATCGTGAAAATCCTCAAACGGCCCGATCTGGCGGATATGGACGGCCGGTGGCTGGTGATCGACGACTTGGTGGACACCGGCCGAACCGCGGGAGAGGTCCGCAAGATGTTCCCCGGCACCCATTTCGCCACGGTTTACGCCAAGCCGGAGGGGCGTCCGCTTGTCGATACCTTTATCACCGAGGTCAGCCAGGACACCTGGATTCTCTTCCCGTGGGATTCGTGCCCCACGACGACCTTCGTTCCGCCGATCGTCGATATTCCGGAGGAATAAAACAGTCGATCATAAAACAACGGGGGCCGATCCTTGCGGACGCGGTCCCCGTTGTTGTCCTGCGTATGGTTGGTCAATTCGCCTTCTTGCGGGAGGATTGCCAGTTGTGCATCTTGACCAGTTCCGGCCGCGAGGGGAGGTGCTTCAGGGGATCCTGTTTTTTTCCAGTGAGCCGCACCTCGAAGTGCAGCAGGTTTGTCGTCGCCCTTCCCGTCCGGCCGACCGTGGCGATGAAGTCGCCCTGCTTCACCCTCTGCCCCATTTTGACGAGAATGTCGTCGCAGTGGGCGTACACGGTGTGCATGCCGTTGCCGTGGTCTAGGATGACGATCTTGCCGTATCCGCGGAATCCTTTGCCGTTGTTCGAGACGATGGAGACCATTCCGTCGGCCGCCGCCGCAACGGGCGTGCCCTTGCCGGCGCAGATGTCGATGGCTCCGTGGCCCCTGCGGCCTCTGGACGCGTGAAAGGTGGAGTAGATGAAACCCTCGACGGGCCAGAGCAGCTTCCCTGGCTCGGCGATGCGCGAAGTGGCGGTGCGCGGCGGCCCGTCGGGCGTCGTTGGCGGGATATTTTGCGGTACCATCGCCGCCACTCGCAACGCGATATCGGCGTCCGTCGGTACCGGTGCCGGGAGCGTCGCGGCCTGCGGTGCGGGTGTGCCCGCAAGGGCGGGGGCCGACGTGGCGGGGTTCTGCTTCGGCAGCGTCGCCGCCGTCTCCGTTGCGTCCTTCATCATCTCCAGAAGCGCCGACACGGAGTTCGCGGTGATTTCCGCCTGGTCGAAAACGTTGGCGCCGCGCGCGGCGAAGGCGTATTTACCCGGGGTGATCGCGGCGATGTCCAGCGCTCCCTGCGGCGAATGGACGTTTGCTGTTGCGCGTCCGGCAATCGCGAAAAGGAAGAGGCCCAGGAGAAGCAGCGTGTAGCGGTGGCGTGACGTTTGGAGAATGCTTGTTTTCGCGCGGCGGATGGTATGGAAAGAACCGGAGTGGTTCAAATGGTTGCGTTTTGTCATTACGATCCTCCCGATAAAGCAAATGAATGATCCCGTATCGCGTTTAATGGTAGCATGAAAAAAAGCCCGTAAAACGTCGGCGCAAAATTCGATCGAATTCCTTATCCGCCTCCCGCTTTCGCGATCTTGTTTCGATTTTGGTGGTAAAGTTTTTGGTCGTCTTGCGACATTGGAAAGACGACCCGTGAAGTTCAGTTTCAAATTGCGGATATTGCGTATAATTACGGTATATTTTCAAAAAGAGAAAATTTCGCAATAAAACATAAGGCCTTGTTTGTTCGATTGACGTGTTCTTCGTTTGAGCCTATAGTAACCGGTCGTTGCACCGGGGGCATGCCGAAATTACCGGCTCGCTTTCCGCCGGGGCGCGCGGCCGCAACGAAGGGAGCGTAATGCGCGATATCCGACGGGATACGGAGGAGAGGAAAATGATCGCACTCAAGACAATCGCCCTGCTGATGTGTTCCAACGTCTTCATGCTGTTCGCCTGGTACGGGCATCTCAAGAACCTTGGGGCGAAGCCGGTGTACGTCGCTATTTTGGCGAGTTGGAGCATCGCCCTGCTGGAATATGTGTTCCAGGTGCCCGCCAACCGGATCGGCGCGGAACAGTTCGACCTCGGGCAGTTGAAGATTCTCCAGGAAGTGATCACGCTCTCCCTGTTCATCCCGTTCTCCATCTGCTATATGAAACAGCCGTTCCGGCTGGGCTACGTATGGGCGGCACTGTGCATGTGCGGCGCGGTGTATTTTGTGTTCAAAAAATAGGATACATGGGATAAGGCGTGGACCTCAATACCGTCTGGGAGTTCCTGGGGCATGCCGGCCTGAAGATGACGTTGCGGTATGCGCATCTGGCTCCGGAGGCGAAGGCGCGAGCGGTGGGGTTGTTCGGGTGAGGGTTATTTTTTGAACAGGTCGGCGTGTGTTCCGGTGCGGGCTAGCACCAAATAATTCCTGACAATCCGGTAAATCACGAGCCAATCAGGCGCGGCGTGAAATTCGCGATAACCTGTCCATTCTCCGCTAAGCGGGTGATCGCGGTAGTGGTCGGGCAGACGCAACCCGGCCAGCATGATCGCTAAAGCGGGGAGCAGTTTGCCGTCTATATCAAAGCCCCTCGCCTCTGCTTTGCGAAGATCCTTTTTGTATGCCGCCGTCAGCTTGAGGATCAGCGTTTTATCCCGCATTTTGCGAGCATGTCGTCCAAGTCGGTACACGTCGTGAGGGAATCCAAGTCCTCTGCTTCCCTGAGCGCCGCGATCGTCTCTTCGTTCGGCTCGTGTTCTTCGATACTGTCGATAAAGGCGATGACCTCGGGGAGTCTGTCGTCGGGTAAGTTGCGGAGCCTCCGGTAAACGTCTTTTCTGGTGACTGCTTGTGCCTGTGCCATAGCGTATCAACCCCTTTGGGCTCGTATTTTATCATACACGAGCCTGGCGCGCGTAAACGCAGGCGGCGGTATCGTTGAGATGGGATTTCGCGTCGCAAACGCGACGGCGGGGAAGAAATCGACGGGATGTTTGGGGTTTTGAGGTGTAAACGCGGCGCGTTGCGGCCCATAGAATGGGATGCGCCGGATATGCTGATGGTCTTCCCGTAGTCGCCTATCTGTCCTGCCCGTACAGCAGGATTCTGTTGTTGCCCCGGTAGCTTTCGATGGCGGCGATCGCCAGCATGTAGAGGTCGCTCTCCCATACGTGGGTGTGCACCGGCGCGATCCAGTCCGTCCGCGCGGCGATCATGGCCGTGAAGTCGTCCCAGACGGCCCACTGCCCGGTCAGGATCACCGCCTCCAGATTGCCGTCCAGCGCCGCCGCGCGCGCGCCGATTTCCTTCGCCACCCGTTCCGCCATCGCCTCGACGACGAAGCGCGCGTCCGGGTCGTTGCGGCCGTACGCCTCCTGGACCGATCGCAACTCTCCGCTCCCCAAATGGGCGACGAGGCCGCCCTCGTGGGAAATCAGCCGCAGGATCTCGTCCATGTCGTATTTTCCGGAAAAACAGAGGTTGATCAGGGCGTCGACCGGCAGGGTGCCGGATGTCGTGGGCGAGAAGGGCCCCTCTCCGTCCGCCGAGTTGTTGCTGTCGATGATGCGCCCGCGGTCGTGGGCGCAGACGGCGATTTCCGCCCCCAGGTGGGCGATGACGAGTCGCAGGTCGTTTACGTTCTGTCCTTGGGCGTGCGCGTAAAGGGAGGCCGCTCCGCGCTGGGAGAACGCATGCCGCATGGCGTTCCGCGAAATCCCCTTCTGCCCGGACAGGACCGCCTCGGCGATCATCTCGTTCTCCATCGCCGGTTTGACGACGAGGGCCAGGCATTCGCGGTCGAGCTGCCCGCAGATGTAATCCTCGAAAAGGTGCAGGGCGAAGATGCCGGAGCGCAACGGGGTCTCCTCGACCCGCCGGCCTTCGCGCAGGAGTTCGAGCAGGGCGTCGTTCAGCATGTAGATGCCCGGCGGGATTTCCGGTGTCGTGATGTAGGTGATGACGAGGTCGATGTCCTGGATGGGGATTTCCCGCTGCGCGAGCAGCTCCGCCATGGCGTCGAAGCGGACGCGGCCGCGCTCGGGCGGCGCAAAATAGGCGTGCAGCTCCTGCGCGTGATGGATGCTTTCGCGCAGGCGCTGCACGCCGTCGATATAGATGGCGATTTCGGTGGACTGCGTTTTGGGGATAAACGAGAGAATCTTCACGGTCTTCTCCCGTCCTCCTCCGCGCTTCCCGCGAGCGGGGCGGTTAGGCGGATTTCTTCTGGTGCGCGGCCAGCGCGACGGCCGAGGCGATGGAGAGGAGCTTCGTCTCGGAGGAATCCGCGCGGCTGGTGAGGACGATCGGGGCCTTGGCGCCGAGCACGATGCCCGCCGTCTTGTTGCGCGCGAAATAGATGATGGACTTCGCCAGCATGTTGCCCGACTCGATCGTCGGGACGAGCAGGATGTCGGCGTACCCGGCGACGTCGGAGACGATGCCCTTGTGTTTCGCCGATTCCGGGGAGACGGCGTTGTCGAGGGCCAGCGGTCCGTCGATGAGGCAGCCCTTGATCTGGCCGCGCCGGTTCATCTGCGTGATCATGGCGGCGTCGAGCGTCGGCGGCATGTCGGGGTTCACGACCTCGACCGCGGCGAGGGCGGCGACCTTCGGCATCTCGACGCCGAAGGCGTTGGCGAGCTTGACGACGTTTTCCACGATGCTGACCTTGCCCTGCAGGTCCGGGTACATGTTGAAAGCCGGGTCGGAGATGAAGAAGATGCGGTCGTAGTTCTCCACCTCGTGGATGTATACGTGCGACAGGAGCGAACCGGAGCGCAGTCCCTTTTCCTTGTTCAGGACGCCGCGCAGGAAGTTGGCGGTCTTGACCATGCCCTTCATGAGGATGTGTGCCTGCCCGGAGGAGACCAGCTCCACCGCCTTGAGGCTGGCCGCGGCCTCGCCGTTCTTGTCGTCGACGACGTCGAAGTGGCGCAGGTCGATCCCCAGGCCGTCGGCCACGGATTTGATCTTGTCCGCGTCGCCTACGAGAAAGGCCTTCGCCACGCCCTCTTTCCTGGCGGCTTCGACGGCCTCGAGAACCTCCGCGTCCTCGGCGCAGGCGACGCTGATGGTCATCGGCCCGACCTCGCGCGCGTAGGTCATCAATTCGGTGAGGGTGCGCAACTGTTTCATCTGAAATCTACCTCCTAGGAGTGTGTTGGGATTGTTCTCAGGCAATCTGCGTGAACCGGTGAAAAGCATAGCACAACGGAGCTCGTTCGGGTAGTTTTCTTTGCGCAAGGCGCGCGGCAAATCCCTTGACGACGCGCGGCCGCCTTGCCCCGTGCGCGTTACGCGTTTTCCCCTCTTTCGCGGAGGAGAATGAGGTAAAATAGGGCAACCCCGCAAGACGCGGGTGTGTCGCGGAATGGGGTGGGAGGGTGCTTTATCGGCTCGCGCAGGCTTTTTTCTTTCTCTATTTTTTGATCTATCACCGCGTCCGCATCCTCGGATGGCGGGAGCTGGAGGCGTTTATGGCGACGCTGCCGGGCGGCGGCCCGGTGATCCTCGCCGCGAATCACGCCAGCTACCTCGACCCCCCCGCGGTCGGCATGGCTTTTCCCCGACCGCTGCGCTTCGTCGCCTGGGACGGGCTTTTCAAGGTGCCGATCTTCGCCGCCCTGATCCGGGCGCTCGGGGCGGTGCCCGTATCGCATGAGAACAAGGGCAGTGCGGCGGGGTTGCTGCGCCAGGTCATGGGCTTTCTCGAGGACGGTTTCAGCGTCCTTATTTTCCCGGAGGGAGAGCGTACGCCGGACGGAAGTTTTCTGCCGCTGGAGGGCGGCGTGGCGCTGCTGGCGCTCAAAACGGGCGCGCCGGTCGTGCCGGTCTGGATCGAGGGGACCTGGGAGGCGTACCCGATCCACAGACGATTCCCGAGACCGCGTAAAGTGACGATCCGCTTCGGCTCGCCCATCCTGCCGGAGCATCTGCCGCAGGACCTGCCGGAGAAGGAACGGCGCGCCCTGCTGTTGCGCGATCTGCGCGCCGCCATGGAGGGGCTGCGGGATTCCCTGCGGCCGGTAGCGAAGGGGGGAGACGAGGGATGAGCGACGTGTTGAACGCCATCGTCGAAAGGCGCAGCGTTCGAAAGTACAAGGATACGCCCGTTTCGGCCGAGGTCCTCGGCGTACTGCTCAAGGCGGCGGTCTACGCGCCGTCGGCGCGAAATCGCCAAGCGTGGCATTTTGCCGTGGTGACGAACGCGGAGGCCCGCGCCCGCATCACCGAGACGCTGAAGTCGGCGTCCCGCCACGAGAGTGCGCCGGATTTCCTCGCCCCGCTGGTGGACACGCCCACGTACTCCGCCGGTTACGACGCCCCGGCGCTCATCATCGTCTCCGGCGAGAGGGAGTGGAGCACGACCGTCTGCGACTGCGCGCTTGCGGCGGGGAATATCATGTTGGCGGCGCACGCTTACGGGCTCGGCTCCTGCTGGATCAATCAGCTGAACGTCGTCTGCGACGTCCCGGAATTCCGGACGCTGCTTTCGGAGCTGGGCGTCCCCGCCGCCTACCGCGTCTACGCGTCGGTCTGCGTCGGTTATCCCGACGGCGAGCGGCCGCAGGCGCCCGAACGCGTGCCGGGGGTTGTGCATTTCGTCGCCTAGCCGACGATGAAACGGCGGCCCTCCTATCTGCAGGGCGTATTCGGAAGCCTGCGGCAAAAGCTCTCCACGAGCTGGGCAAACCGTTCGGCGGCCCGTATGGTCGATTTTGCGCTCGTCAAGACGGGCTGGCTGCCGGAGCGATTGGACGGATCGGGAAAGCTGCTGCATATCTCCGACACGCCGACGGCGATCTACCCGTATATCGCCAGGCTGCTGCGCCGCGTCAACCCATCCGTCGTCGTCCACACGGGGGATTTGGCGGACGACATCAAGCTGGAGATGTACCCGGAGGAGGCGGAACGCTACGCCCGTTTCATGCGGCGCCTGCTCAACGTTCTCGCCGCGCCGCACCGGACGGTGTATCTGACCATCGGCAATCACGACCGGGCGGACCTGCTGCCCCCGTTGCCTCCGCGTTGCCATATTTGCGAGGATGTGGCGGAGATTTCGTTTCGCGGCGTGCACTTTCGCCTCTCCCATTACCTCGAGCGTTTGGCGGGCAGTCCGGCGAAGTTCAACCTGTTCGGGCATGCCTGGGAGGATGAAAGCTACTCCGACGGCGACGGGCGTTATTTCCTGAACGGGGTCGAGGTGATGCGCCTCATCGACCCCGCGTCCGAGGAGATCGAGTTCCTGCGCTATCCGTCCGGCACGGAAAATGCCCGGCACCTGCGCCGGAGATGCGGAAGATGAACGAGGACGAAAGAGGTGTCTGACGATGCTGTCCCTTGTGCGAACCGGTCCCACCATCATCACCATCAGCGCGATCGAGCACCCGAACGAGCTCATCAAGGCTCTGGAGAGCGTTTCCTTCGTCCGCAAGGGAGGGCCCATGGAATCGTACGACCTCGCCGGCGAGGGGGATACGCTCATTTTCTTCTCGCACGAGAGTTCGGACGAGGTGGTCACGTTCCAGACGACGACGCCCCCCTCCGCCATCCTGTGCGGCATCATCAACAGGAACCTGGCGGGCGGCATCCGGAGGGTCCGCGTCACGCCCCCGAACATCGTCATGCGGCTGCTCGGAGACGCGGACAAGGCGATCGACCAGATCGCGCTGGACTTCAAGGCGCAGGAGGCCATTCGCGAGGCCTTGATCCAGCACCTGGACGAGCCGGCGGTCCTCGTGAACTTTACCTCCAAGCCGCTGAACCGGGGCGTCCCCTTTCACGATTTTCACCGCCGCGCGCTGTTGATCGACAAACCGTACGGGCAGTTGCTGACGTTTCTCCGCGCCAAGGCGCAGGAGTATCTCAACATCGCCATGGGCGGCCCGGACTGGAACGAGGTCGAGATCACCATGTTCGACGCCATGGACCAGTTCAACCTGCACTATCAGCGGCTGATCACCGTCTTGCAGGGGCTGGACGTCGGTATCGTCGTCGGGGAGGATTGGGTGCCGGAGTACACGATCGCCTTTATGAAGTCGGAGGTCTATCAGGTACGCCTACTGACGCCGCTTCCCGCGCGCGACCTGAAGCGGATCGCGATGGGGCTGGAGTACGACGATACCGGCCGTCGGGTTGTCGATTTCGACGTTTACTACAAAAAGAAAAAAATCGGCTGGGCTACGGAGCGGGAGTTCCACAAGGATTGCACGCGCTCCGGCATCGGCGTGCTGCACCGGCGGTGGGTGCTGGGGCAGTTGCCCGCCGAGGCGAAGGCCGTGCTGTTGCAGCTGGATGCGAAGATAGACAAGGGCGGGCCGCTCAAGGGGTGACATTTTCCCAGGAAAACGGCGAAGCGTTTGTTTTCAAAAGTCCGCCTCTGTGCTACGCTTACCTGCGCGTGCCGCAATCGCGCCGACATGCGATACGGCGGTGGTACAGGCAATACCGGAGGAGGGGATATCCATGCGGGAGAAAAATTGGGGCAGGATCGAGGATCTCGAGGTATTGGACGCTTCGGCGCTGGCGCCCAGCGTGACGAAGCGGAATATTTTCGGCCCGGACGCCTTCTGGGACACGTTCGTCATGCGGCATTTCATCCTTCCGGAGGGCGCATCCATTCCGATTCATGCGCACGACTGGGATCATCTGGCCCTCTCGCTCGGCGGGCACGGCGACGTCTATGTCGAAGGAGAGGAGCCATACGATCTGCCGGAGGGAAGCTGGGCGCGCGTTCCGGCGGGGTCGACGCACTCGTTCCGCAACGTGGGCAAGGGGGACTTTACCTTCCTCTGCATCGTGCCCACCCACGGCGACCCGCACGCGAAAAAGTACAGCATGCGGGAGGAGCGCAGGAAGCGGAAGGAGCAGGGGGCGGAGACGGCCGACGAGTAGGCGCCGTCGACGTGTGATCGACGGGTATGGCGATCGAGGAGGGATGCGCTGTGAGCGGTACGAAATCGGCATTCAACGTTGCGGATGCCATGGGACGCCTGATGAACAATAAAAACCTATATACGAAATTACTCGGAAAATTCGCGGCCGATTACGGCGGGTTCGCCGATCAGGTTCTCGCCGCAGTGAAGGCGGAGAACCTGGACGAGGCCGTCCATTTGGCGCATACGATGAAGGGCCTGGCGGGCAATCTGGGCGCGGATGATTTGCAGGCGGCGAGCCGGGATCTCGAGGCGTTTTTGAAGAACGGCGGGAATGTGTCGGAGGCTGGGTCGCTTGTGGAGAAATTTACGGCCGAGTTGCAGCGGGCGCTGCAGGAAGTGCGCGACGGGGTCGACCTGGGCTAGAATGCCGATTGTCGCGCTCCGCCGCGGAGGTTGCGCCGATCGCGTCTCGTCCCCGCGAGGCGGGTGTGCCGCATGATACTCGGGATTTACGGCGCCGGGGGAATGGGGCGGGAGACGCTGGAGCTGGCGCGGCAGGTCAACCGGAAGTCGCGGCGGTGGGACGAATTCGTTTTTATCGACGATGCGCCCGGGCCGATGTTGCAGGGTATCGAACGGTGGTTTTTTTCCGCGGCTCTAGACCGTTTGGGGAGCATGGATATCGTGATCTCGGTGGGGGAGCCCGATGCTCGGCGAATGCTGTTCGACAAGACGGTCGCCGCGGGGTTTTCGCCGGCGACCTTGATTCATCCCGATATTTTCGTCCCCGAGAGCACCCTGGTCGGTGTCGGTTCGCAGATTTTTCCCGGCGTTTTCGTGTCCTGCGACGTGAGGATCGGGGACAACGTACTGTTGCAGGCCAACTGTAGCCTGGCGCACGATAGCGCGGTCGGCGCCCATTCCGTCCTCTCCTCCTTCGCGGCGTTGGGCGGGGGCAGCGTGGTCGGTTCCGGCGTGTACGTCGGTTTGCATTGTGCCGTCCGGGAAAAGGCGCGCATCGGCGACGATTCGATCGTCGGGATGGGCGCGGCGGTCGTCGGAGATATCCCCGGCGACGTCGTCGCATACGGAAACCCGGCTCGCGTCGTGCGGCGCAACGACGGGCGCGGGGTGTTCAAATAGGCGCACCGTCGTGCGGGTACCCCGAAGCTAATCGGTCATGCTTTCCCGCGGTTCGTGAATCTCTTTTTTTCTGGCGGAGCTGGGCAACACGATGCTCGTCGTCAGCCTGCCGAACTTCCCGAGATCCGTCAGCACCTCCTCGAGGAACTCCAGCGAGGGGACGAGGATTTCCAGGATGAAGTCGTTGCTCCCCGTGACCGACCAGCAGGAAACGACCTCGGGGGTTTGGGCCAGCTCGTCGTTGACGATCTGGTCGGAGGCGTCCGGTTTCGCGGACAAGCTCACCAGGGCGGAGATCGGGTACCCGGCCCTGCGGGGGTTGACGGTCGCGCCGTAACCGGCGATGATCTCCGCCTCCTCCATTCTGCGCACGCGTTCGCAGACATCGGCCGCGTCCATATCCAACGCCTCTGCCAGGGTGTCGAGTGCGACACGGGCGTCCTTCTGCAACGCCGCGAGTATTCTCCAATCCGCTTTATCCAACGTCCTTGCGGTTGTTTTCACCTTTTGCCCTCCCGTTTTCTTCCAGATACTTCCCGTGTCGCACCGCCGCCGCGATGTTACTTCGTCGATTACGTTCCCCGCAAGAACTTCCGCCGGACAATTCCGTGGCCCTTCGTTTCAGCAGGGCGATTTCTCGATGTCCTTTTGTGTGCCATCCGCTCCATTTGTTCGCCGGACTCGGTTCCAGGCCCAATCGGCCGTGCGCAACATCAGGCCGGTGGAGGAGGTCAGCGCCAGATCGGCGAACAGCGACAGGCTGCGCCGCGCGCGGCTTGAAAAACCCAGGCAAGCGCCGACCAACGCCGCTGCCGCGACCGATCTAAGGGGATATTTCTCCACCAGGCGCGCCGGACTCGCCTCCTCCAGCGAACGCCGTAGGTTGTGCTTGGCCTCCGCCACCGAGAGGTGCCGTTCCTGCGTCTTCGCTCCCCGCATTTTTTTCACCGCCTTTCCCGCGCGATGGCGGGACGATGTATCGATATCCGCCGTAGAAAAATGCGGCGGACGCGGCGATCGAGAGGCCGCCGACGACGAAGGAAGCCATGGCGGAACCGTAAAAGCGCGTCAGCAGAATGTGCGCCCCCGCCAACACCAATCCGAACCCCGCGACCGCCAGAACCGTCGCGATGAGGAAGAGGGCGGCGAGCAACGCGAGGCGCGCGGCGTTTTCCTTCAGCGCGCGCCCCTCGGCTTCCAGCAGGTCGAAAAAACGGATCACCACGTCGCCCAGAATCTTCACCGTACCGCCGCTCCGTCCGCGTCAGCTCTCCCGCTGGGATACCGCCAGCGCCGCCTGTTCGGACAGGCGGCAAACCTTCCCGATTACGAGCCCGGCGCCCGCCGCGATGAGGATGGCGGCGAAGGGGTGTGCCGCGATGCTCTTTTCCAGCGTCCGCACGGCTGCGACCGTCGGCTCGGCGATCTTGCGATTGGCCTCGCCCATCACGGGCTTGACGGTCTCCGCGACCTTGGCGAGCCCCTCCTCGATCATCTCCTTGACGTGTGAAAGTTCGGGGCCCGTTTGGCGGGCGATTTCCCGTCGTTTTTCCTCGAGTTGTTCCTTCAACGACGATATCTCGCGTTTCATCTCCTCGATCGTATATTCCATTTCCGCATTGTTTTCCATACGCGACACCTCCTTTTGGGAAGGATTGTACACCATCGGCGTCGCCCGACCTGCGTGTAATTGCCTTAAGTAAGGTTTTTGTTTTTTCCGGTCTCCGGTCGGGATGATATAATGTTCGATCATATCGTCCGGGGCGGTGAGCGACATTACGGTCAAAACAATATCACAGCGCCGGGCCTACGTCGAAGTGATGGTTTGCGTATTTTTCTGGGGCGCTTCGTTCGCCTTGATGAAGATCTCGGTGAACGCGTTGGATGCCTTGCTGGCCGTCTGGTTCCGTATTTTCTTCGGCATGTTCGTGTTGCTGTCCGCGGCCTTGCTGCGCAGGGAGTTCCGCCTGCCGCGGGGGAAGGAGTGGGGGATGCTCCTCCTGCTCGGGGCGCAGGGTGTGGTGTTGCACCAAAATATCCAGTTCGTCGGCATGGCGTCGGCGGGCGTCGCCAACGCGAATTGGCTGATGGCCGCGACGCCGGGCATCGTCGCCGTGCTGGGTTGGGCGTTTCTGGGGGAGCGCCTGCCGAGGTCGGCGATCGGCGGTCTTTGCCTCGCGGTGGTCGGCGTGCTGCTCGTCCTGGGTTTGGGCAACAAGGGCTTGGGACTCTTCCGCTTGGGAGGGTTCGGCGATTGCTTGATCGCGATTTCGGCGATCAACTGGGCGTTGTTGCAAATCCTATCCCGGAGGTTCGTATCGGGAAAACCGCCGACGTTCGTCGCGCTATGGATGAACCTCGCGGCGCTTGCCCTTCAGAGCGTGCTCGTCGCGCTCTTCCCGCCGGACTACTCCCGGTTGCCGTTGCTTTCCCGATCGGAGTGGGCGGCCCTGATCTTTCTCGGCGCCGTGTGCTCGGGGCTCTGTTACGTCTTCTGGTACGACGGCCTGTCCGTCATGTCGGCGGCGCGCGTCACGGCGTTCCAGTACTTCCAGCCGATTTTCGGCGTGATCGTCGCCTATTTTCTCAGCGGGGAACGCTTTACGCCGTTTATCCTCGTCGGCGGTGCCCTTATACTGTTTGGCGTGTGGCTTGTGAACCGCAAGCCCGCAAAGGAGGCGAAGACCTGATGGGCGGAACGAAGATCGCCACATTCAACGTGAACTCTCTCAAGGCGCGGCTGCCGATCGTGGAGCATTTTCTGCGCACGGCGTCGCCGGATATCGTCTGTTTTCAGGAGACGAAGTGTCAGGACGCGCAGTTTCCCGTCGATTTTTTCCGGGAGTGCGGCTACTTCTCCGCCTTTCGGGGTATGAAATCCTACAACGGCGTCGCCGTGGTTTCGAAAACGGAGGCGGACGAGGCGACTTTCGGTTTCGGCGATGGGGAGGACGGCGAACAGGACGGCGCGCGGCTCGCCGTGACGCGCTTCGGGGAGTTGGTCGTCATCTGCTCTTACGTGCCGCAGGGGAAGTCCATGGAGCTTCCGGATTTCCAGTATAAACTCCGCTTTTTCCAGCGCATTCGCGCGCTTTTGGAGCGCCGCTTTCGCGCCACCGACCTTCTTTTGTGGACGGGTGACCTGAATGTCGCGCCGGAGGATATGGACGTGACGCATCCGGAGAACAAGCGGGATCACGTCTGCTTCTCGCAAGAGGCGAAGGACGCGCTCGCGGGCGTCGTCTCCTGGGGGCTGGTCGACGTGTTTCGCAAACATCGTCCCGATCCGGGCGAATTCTCCTTCTGGGATTACCGCGTCGCCAACGCGCTGGAGCGCAATATCGGCTGGCGCATCGACCACCTCTTCGCCACGGAGGCGCTTGCGGCGCGCAGCGTCGACGCCCATGTCGTCCGCGAACTGCGCGCGATGGAGCGTCCCTCCGACCACACCGCCGTCGTCGGCGTGTTCGGGGCCTGACGCGTGTCGACATTGCTCGTCCGCGCCACGCTTCCGGCAACCGTGGGGGAGTGGATTCAGGGCTGGATCGAGGGGAGGGAATCCCTCGTCAGCCTGGTCGTCTCGTGGCAGGGATCCGTTGCGCTCCGTCTCGGTAGGGGGAGCGGTTTTCTGCCGAAAAAGGCCTCCCGCGCGTGGTCGGACGCGAAGCGGCGCTTCCCCGAAATACCGGAGGCGTGCGTTGCCGAGGTATGCAACCCCGTTCCCGTATCCAGGGGGTTTGCGACGTCCACGATGGATATCGCCGGGGTCTACGCGGCGGGCGCGGCGAGCGCCGGAGAAGAGCTGGGCGCCGAGGAGCTTTTCGCGCTGTGCGCGGGGATCGAGCCGAGCGACGGGATCATGTTCGACGGCCTGGCGCTGGTGGACCACTTGCGCGGGGAATTGATCGAACGTTTGCCCGCGCCGCCGGCGCTGCGGTTGGTCTGTTTCGTCCCCAACGAAACGCTCGACACCGCCGATTACCATCGCGACGACGCGCTTCCCCGGCGCTACCGCGACATGGCGGGGGAGTATGCGGCGGCGTACGGATTATTGAAGCGGGCGCTTCTTCAGGGGGATGCGGCGGGGGTCGCGCAAGCGGCGACCCGCTCCGCGGAATTGCATCAGCGGATTCGCCCCAGGCCGGAGTGGCCCGC
>DAIRUD010000009.1:0-18550 GCA_036803565.1 Synergistaceae bacterium
GTCCCGGCTTCACGAGCGCCGTCCAGCAGACGGAGAGCGCCGTCTCCAGCGAGGAGACGCCGGGCGCGGCGATGGCGTACTCGACGTTCTTGTCGTCGATGTGCTGCGGCGCGTGGTCGCTGGCGATGCAGTCGATGGTGCCGTCCTTCAGCGCCTCGATCAGCGCGACGCGGTCGGCCTCGGTGCGCAGGGGCGGGTTGACCTTGGTGTTCGTGTCGTAGGTCTGTACCCACTCGTCGGTCGCCAGCAGGTAGTGGGGGGCCGTCTCGCAGGTCACGCGCACGCCGCGCCTTTTGGCCTGGCGGACGATCTCGGCGCTGCCCGCCGTGGAGATGTGCGCGATGTGCAGCTTCGCGCCCTCGATTTCGGCAAGCATGCAGTCGCGGGCGACGACGCTCTCCTCGGCGACGCGCGTCGCGCCCGCGAGGCCCAGCGCCGTCGACCAATAGCCCTCGTTCATCAGTCCGCCGTTCGTGAGGTCCTCGTCCTCGGCGTGCGAGACGATCGTCAGGCCGAACGTCTTGGCGTAGCTCAGGGCCAGGCGCATGCGGTTGGCGTCGCGCACGGACTTCGTGCCGTCGGAGAGGGCGACCGCGCCCGCGTCGGCCAGGTCCCCGGCCTCCGTCAGCTCGTCGCCCTTCATGCCCTTGGTGAGGGCGGCGACGGGGTGCACGCGGACGACGCCCTCGCGCGCCGCCTTCTCGCGGATAAAAGCCGTGACGACGGCGTTGTCGTTGATCGGGTCGGTGTTCGGCAGGCAGCAAACGGTGGTGAAACCGCCCTTGGCCGCCGCCGCCGTACCCGAGGCGATGTCCTCCTTCTCCTCGAACCCGGGCTCGCGCAGTCGGCAGCGCAGATCCACCAGGCCGGGAGCGACGAACAGGCCCGCGGCGTCGACGACCTGCGCGCCGTCCGCCGCGATCTCCGCGCCGATCTTGGCGACCTTGCCGTCCTCGATGAGCAGGTCGCACTCCCGGGCGCCGTTTCCGGCGAACACCCTGCCCCCTTTGATCAGGTAACGCTCCGTAGAAATCATTCTAGTTGACCCCCGTTTCCGGTTTCTGCCGCGTGAGCAGGAACAGCAGCGCCATGCGCACGGCGACGCCGTTCGTGACCTGCTCGTCGATCGTCGAATTGGGCGCGTCGGCGACCTCGCCGGCGATCTCGACGCCCCGGTTGATGGGGCCGGGGTGCATGATCAGCGCATCCTTCTTGGCCAAGGCGATCCGTTCCTCCGTCAGGCCGAAGTATTTGTGATATTCGCGGATGGAGGGAAAGAGGCCCTTCTTCTGGCGCTCCAGCTGGATGCGCAGGCCCATGACCACGTTCGCGCCGCGCACGGCGTCGTCGACCTTGTCCGTCGCCTCCACGCCCAGTCGCTCCAGATCCGGCTGCAACAGCGTCTGCGGGCCCGCGACGACGACGCTCGCGCCCATCTTGGTGAGGCCGTAGATGTTGGAGCGGGCGACGCGGCTGTGGCGGATGTCGCCGACGATGGCCACGCGCAGCCCCTTGATGCCGCCCAGCTTCTCCTTCATGGTGTACATGTCCAGCAGCGCCTGCGTCGGGTGCTCGTTCGTCCCGTCTCCGGCGTTGATGACCGAGGCCTTGACGTTCTTCGCCATCAGGTGCGGCGCGCCGGTCATGGGGTGGCGCAGGATCATCACGTCCGTGCCCATGACGTCGAGCGTGCGGGCGGTGTCGATGAGCGTCTCGCCCTTGGCGACGCTGGACGTGGAGGCGGACATGTTCGACGCGGTGCCGGACATGTACTTGCAGGCCAGTTCGAACGAGAGCCGCGTGCGCGTGCTGTTCTCGTAGAAGACCGTCATGATGGAACGCCCCTGCAGGTGCGGGGTCTTTTTATTGTTGGAGGTGATGACCACCTTCATCAGTTCGGCGGTGTTGAGGATCTCGTGGATCTCCTCCGCGCTCGTCTCGCGGAGGCCGAGCATGTCCTTCGATCGCAGCATGGATGTTATTCCCCCTCGTTGATGTCCAGCAGGACGACGCTGTTTTCGGCGTCGAACGGCGCGATGCGCACGGCGATCAGCTCGCTGCGCGAGGTCGGCACGTTCTTGCCGACGAAATCGGCGCGGATGGGCAGCTCCCGGTGTCCGCGATCGACGAGGACGGCGAGCTGGATCGTGCGCGCGCGCCCGACCTCCACGATGGCGTCCATGGCGGCGCGAGTCGTGCGGCCGGTGTAGAGCACGTCGTCGACGAGCACGATATCCTTGTCGGTGATGCTGAAGGGGATGTCCGTCCCGTTGATGACGGGGTGCTCCGCGAGCAGGGAGAGGTCGTCGCGGTAGAATGTGATGTCCAGCGTGCCCACCGGTATCGTCGTCTTCTCCACCTCGCCGATGTGCTGCGCCAGCAGCTTGGCGATGGGCACGCCGCGGCGCTGGATGCCGATGAGGACGACGTTTTCCGTCCCCTTGTTCTTCTCGATGATCTCGTGGGCGATGCGGTGCATGGCGCGCGTCATCGCCTGGTCGTCCATGATCCTGGCCTTTTCCCTCACATTGAACCACTCCTTACGGGTAGGATGTGGCGTCCGACGGCAGGCGTGTCGGGTCCCGAAAACAAAAAGCCCTGCCGTCCGCAGACGACAGGGCTGTGACTTCGAGACCGCCGGCGAAACCGGCTCTGTCGCCTTTCCAGCCTCACGGGACTAGGTTAAAGGACGCTTGGTACGAAAAAACTATAGCACGCGAAAACGCCTTTGTCCAGCGCGCCAATCCGGCTGCCGGACGGACGGAGAAAACGCGGCGGTCCGCCTCGCCCGGAATTGCGCAATGCGCCACGCGCAGCGAGCGAACGGCAGAGCGCGAGCGCAGCTGCCGGAGCGCCTTGTATACTCGCATCGCGCCATGTCGCTGAAACTTGACCGAACGCAAAGATTCGTATACGTCCGCGTCGTCGAAAAACCTCTCTGGCGTTATAATTTGGCTGGATACCGACGGATCGGGGAGCGCACGCAACGAAGGACGACAATCAGCCTTTCGCTCCGCCGTCGCGGTGCGAACTGTGATAAAGTCTACGTACGGGGGGTGAATGCGTGAACTTTCAATTGTCCGAGTTCAACTGGCAGCTCGTGCTGATCGTCGTGGCGATCAGCGCGACGGTTTCCTACGTGGGAGACGTGCTGGGCATGAAGATCGGCAAACGCAGGATCTCCCTCTTCGGCCTGCGCCCGAAATACACCTCGACGGTCGTCACCCTGCTGACCGGGGTCGGCGTCGCGCTGCTGACCCTCGCCGTCGCCAGCTACGTCTCCGTTTACGTGCGGGGGGCGCTGCTGGGCAGCAAGATCATGGAGCGCCAGAACGTGCAGTTGAACGAAAACCTGCGCGCGCTGCGCGACCAGCTCGACGACATGGAGCTCTCCGCCATGCAGGGGCGCTCCGAACTCGAATCGATACGCAGCGAAAAGGCGCAGATGGAGTCCGCCGTCGCACAGCTGCGGGAGGAGACGGAGCAGCTGAAGCGCGGCCTGACCGAGATGAAGGAGGGCCGGGTCATCGCCTTTCAGGGCGAACTGCTGGCGCAGATTCCGATCGAGGGAGAAATCGACCGCCCGTCTATCGACCGCACGTTGCGGGAACTGACCGAGGCGGCGGAAGCATACCTGGCGGGCAAGCTGCGCGAGAGCGGCGGTTCCTCGGCGCAGCCCAAGGTGACCATCTCCGACGAGGTGCGCCGCGCGCTCGACGAAAAACTGCAAGCCGCGAAAAGCCGCACGGTGCTGCGCATGACCGCCCCCTCCAACATCGTGGCGGGGCAGGCGGTGGAGGCGCTCGTCGGCGTCATGGAGAGCAGGCTTCTCTATCGGTCGGGCGAGGTCCTGCTGTCCGCGAGCATTCCCGGCGGACAGGGGCAGGAGCAGACGGTGCAACTGCTGTACAGGCAGCTGAAGCGCATCAACGCCAACGCCGTCGCCGCCGGTATCCAGCCCAACCCGATCACCGGCGAGGTGGGCTTCGCCGACTCCATCGAACTGTACGACGTCGCCGAGCGGATCAGCGAAAGGCCGCAGTCGACGATGGCGGTCTTCACGGCGTCCGGCGACATCTATACGGAGGGTCCCGTAGCCGTCGCCATCCATATCGAAGACGAATGAGAGGATCAAGTCCGGTCCGCGGCAACGCGCGCGCCCGCGACGAAAGAATGGCCCTGGAGCTTCGTCCGCCCGTGCACGGGTTTCCGGTCGTCTTTCTTTACGGACGCGGCGTTTTTCGGTAAAATCCATATTTCTTGGGCGCAGACGCCCGCATGGAAGGAGATGAAGGCACGTGCTGATCGTCGGTTGCCAGATATGCGGAGAGACGAAGGTTCTGGCGGGCACGCCGGACAGCGACGGTGTGGCCCGCGTGACGTGGATCTGCGGGAAGTGCGGCACGGGGCAGGTCCTTCAGCTCGAGGTCGCGGGAAACGCACAGAACGGCGACCTGCGCAATATCCTGGCCGGAATGGCCCTGCAGGAGACGGAGGAGCAGGCGCAGGAGGCGGACGGCGGGGCGCTTCCCCAGCGCGGGGATATCTTCGAGCGATGAGCGGGCGCAGCGATCCGCCTCGCCCGGAAGCGCAGGAGATGCCCGAGTACGTCTTCTACGACAGCAAGATCGCGGTTCTGCCGGCGGAATTGCAGGACCTGTACCGCTTCACGCACTGGGGGAGAAGCCGCACGCTGGAGCAGATCGACCGCATGCTGCGGGGAAGCGACCTCTGTTTCTCCATCCGCTATTGCGACAAGTTGATCGCCTTCAGCAGGATCCTCACGGATTTCGTCTTCCGCGCGTCGATCTGGGACATTCTCGTCCACCCGGACCATCAGGGGAAGGGGATCGGGTCGAAGCTCATGCGCTACGCGCTGAGCCACCCGGCGGTGAAGGATATCCCCATCGTCGCCAGCTATTCCAGCGACCTCGTGCCCTTCCTCGGACGGCACGGGTTCGAGCATCGCGAGGGCCTGATGATTCTCCAGCGCGTGCCGATCGAGTATTCCTGAACCGTGACGGAGGTCCCGTTTGCAATATTGCCGGAATCATGTTAAAACATTTTTGAAAGGGTGCCGCGTTTCCGGCCTCTTTCGAGCAGGACAGACATTGCAGAAGGCATCGCCGGACGCAAAGGGGAGGCATGTTCGATGAGCAAAGAGAGGTATCTGATCACCTCCGAGTCCGTAACGGAGGGACACCCTGACAAACTCGCGGACCAGATCTCCGACGGCATCCTCGACGCTATCCTGGCGGGGGAGCCGATGGGGCGCGTGGCCTGCGAAACGCTGGTCAGCACGGGGCTTGTCGTCGTTACGGGGGAGATCACCACCAACGTGTACGTGGACATTCCGAAGATCGTGCGCACGACGATCAAGGAGGTCGGCTACACACGGGCGAAGTATGGGTTCGACGGCGACACGTGCGCGGTGATCACCGCCATCGACGAGCAGTCCCCGGACATCGCGCGCGGCGTCGACCAAGCGTTGGAGCTGCGCGAGAGCGAGATGGGCGACGAGGAGATCGACCGCATCGGGGCGGGCGACCAGGGGATGATGATCGGGTATGCGTGCAACGAGACGGAATCCCTCATGCCCATGCCCATGGACCTCGCCCACAAACTGACCCGCCGCCTGGCGCAGATCCGCAAGGACCTCGTCCTGCCCTACCTGCGGCCGGACGGCAAGGCGCAGGTCACGCTGGAGTACGACGGCGTCCGCCCCCTGCGCGTGGACACGGTCGTCGTCAGCACGCAGCATCACCCGGCGGTCGACGAGGCGCAGATCCAGGCCGATATCGCGGAGCACGTCATCCGCCCCGTCATCCCGGAGGCCCTGATCGACGGCAAGCCGAAGATATACGTCAACCCGACCGGCCGCTTCGTGCTGGGCGGCCCGCAGGCCGACACCGGCATCACCGGCAGGAAGATCATCGTCGACACCTACGGCGGCGTCGTCCCGCACGGCGGCGGCGCGTTCTCCGGCAAGGATCCGACCAAGGTCGACCGCTCTGCGGCCTACATGGCCCGCTACGCGGCGAAGAACGTCGTCGCCGCGGGGATCGCCGACCGCTGCCAGATCCAGGTGGCCTATGCCATCGGCGTCGCCAATCCCGTCTCCATCATGGTGGAGACCTACGGCACGGGGAAGATCGAGGACGCCGCAATCACCGCCCTGGTGCGCCGCTTCTTCGACTTCCGTCCCGCCGCCATCACCCGCGACCTCGCCCTGCGCAAGCCGCAATACCGCAGGCTCGCCGCCTACGGACACATGGGCAGGATCGACCTCGATCCGCTTCCCAGCTGGGAGCGCACCGACCGCGCGGACGCCATGCGCCGTGCGGCCGAGAAGACGGCCTGAACCGGCGCTTCTCGCAACCATCGCAATCGACGACACGATGAGAACCGGCCGCCCCGGGACATCCCTTTCCGACCTGGCGGCCGGTTTTCTGCATCTTTTGTGGCCGAGCGCCTGTACGGTCTGCGGGCGGCTGGGCCGTACCGTCTGCGATTCCTGCTTCGACTTCCTGATCGGTACCGTGCAGATTTTCTGCCTGGAGTGCGGCGCGCCGCACCCCTGCGCAACCCATGCGGACGCACCCCCCTGCGCCGCGCTGACGGCTTACGGAGGCCGCAACCGCGCGCTCGTCCACCGCATGAAATACGGCGGCGCGCGCGAAATCGCCCGCAGAATGGGCGCCGCGATCGGGACGCGTATCGTACCGCCCGGGGCGGATTGCGTCGTGCCGATCCCCCTGCACCGCGACAGCACGCGCGATTTCAACCAGGCGGAGCTGATCGCCGCGGCCGCCGCGGCGGTGTGGGGCGTCCCGGTGCGCGACATGCTCGCTTGGCGAGCGGCTGTCGGACGGCAGGCGACCGCGCCCGGCCGCGACGATAGAGCGCTCCCCGCACGTGCTATAATATGCGGGGACGGGGCCGCAAAAGGCCTCCGTGTCGTTCTGGTCGACGACATCTACACGACGGGCGCGACCGTCCGCTCCGCCCGCGACGCCTTGACGGAGGCGGGCGCGATCGTCAGTGGCGCGGTCGTCTGGGCCAGGACCGGGACGTCCGTCGCGCAGGGAGGTATGGGATGATGCTCGACATCGCATCGTGCGGAATGTGTGGCAAAGCGGTCGTCATCGAAAAGGGCATGCGCCCCATCTGCGACGGCTGTCGCGGCGACGAACAGCGGTTGTACGACCGCGTGCGGACTCTGCTGCGGGACAACCCGCACACCGAGTTCACCGCTGCCGACGTCGCCAAGCGGCTGGACGTCGAGGAGAAAAAGATCAATTTTCTCGTGGAGAGCGGTCTGCTGGAGATCGTGCACAAGTACGCCCTTGCGGACACGCAGAAGTTCCGCAAATATATCTGACGCAGACGATTTCGGGAGACGTGCGGCGGCAGGGCCTGCCCTCCGCACGGGCAAAAGAACGGAGGATAAGTTGCTCCGATTTGCCGTAAAGATCGGCGGAGACCGTCCGATAATAGGCGTAAGGGAAGTTCCACCCATGCGAGGTGATGGACGTGATTGAAAAGATCAACGACATAGGCGGCGTCGGCGGTATCGGAGGCGTCAAGTCCAGGCGGGGGGTCGGCTACGGCGCGGCCGAGGCCGGAGGCGTCAACGACGGCCTTGCGGTCAGCGATTTCGCGCGGGAGATGGCCAACATCTCCGCCGAATTGGCGAAGGTTCCGGACGTGCGGGAGGACCGCGTGCGCGACCTGAAGAAACAGATCGACGAGGGAACGTACACGATCGACGCCGACGCGCTGGCACGACGGCTCGTCTGGGCCGGAATCAGCAAGATCGAGGATTGATGTCGGAAAAAGCGCTGGCTCTGGCGGATACTCTGCTGAAGCAGGAGGAGATCCTGTCGGAGTTGTTATCCGTGAACATACGCCAGAGAGAGGCGCTCCGCGCGGGGCGCCTCTCCGAAGTGCAGGGGCTGATGTCGGAACTCCGGCACGTCTCCGTGCGCTGTCAGGCCATCGAGACGAAACGCAGCCGCACGGCGGAGGACCTGGCCGAGGAGCTGGGAACGGAGGCCGTGATCTCCTCGATCGCCGCCCAATTGCCGGAGGCCGAGGCGGGCGTGCTCGACGCGGCCGCGCAGAAGCTGATGGGCACGGTCTCCAAGCTGAAGACGGAGATGTCCGTGCTGGAGCGGATGATGGAGGAGGCGAAGCTGCTCAACGAGATGATGATCTCCGAGTGGCGACGCCTGAGCGAAAAATCCTACGCACCCGGCTCCTCGGGAGGGTTCGACACCAGAATCTGAGGCCCGGGCGGCGCAACATCCGTTTCGATTCTTCCTTACTTTTCGCATTTCTCCCCACACACCCGAAAGTTTCCCCAGGCGACGGTCGATACTGACGAAGGAGGCGTTTGCCTTGCCGGATGCGCATACGGCATCCGACGCGCGACGCATCGACGCGGAATCGGGGGGATTGGCTATGGTCAGTACATATCACGGGGTGGAGACGGGGCGCAGCGCGATCATGTATTTCCGCAAGGGAATGGAGATCGCCGGCATCAACACGCAAAACGCCCTGCAGGAGGGCTACAGCAGGCAGGCGGTCAACGCCGCCACCGCTCCCGCGCTTTCCACGCAGACGAATATGAGCCACCTCGGAACCGGCGTGCGCGTCGAAAGCATCGAGCGGCTGCGCGATCAGTTTCTGGACGCCAGGATGCGCCGCTCCTCGGTCGAGGAGGTCTACTGGGAAACGCTCGCCGAGGGGCTGCTGCGCGTCGATAAATTCATCGTCAACGCCAGCGAAAAGGGCATCAACAATTATCTCGACTCCTTCTGGACGGCGATCCAGGAAGTCCACAAGCACCCCGACGACCAGGCCATCCGCAGCGCCTTCATCAACGAGGCGAGCAACCTCGTCGTCTTCGCCAACTCCCTGACGAACAGCTACAACGCCTATCGCGACGAGCTGAACAAGGACGTGCGCGCGCTGGCCGAGGAGGCCAACTCCATCATCGACCAGATCGGCATCCTCAACGCGGGCATCCGTTCCGTGCAGCTCGCCGGGGCGGAGCCCAACATGCTGCTCGACCAGCGCGACGTTCTCGCCGACCGCCTCTGCGTCCTCACGGGAGCCGAGGTCGGGACGGACGCCGACGAACTGGACGGCGACTACAAGATCAGCCTCAACGGCGTCCTCCTGGTTCAGGGACAGAAGCTGCGCCACCTCGTACTCGTCGAGAATCCGGCGAATACGAACTATTACGAGGTGCAGATCGAACACAACCAATACGACATCACGACCGACCCGGCCGTCGCCCAGGTCATCGTCGAACGCCGCGCCGACGACCTCACCGCCTCGTCCGGCAGCTGCACCATGGACGCGCTCCATCAGCTGGAGGTGCTGCGGCTCGCGGACGAGCTCTATTGGACGGTCGGCAACGGCAAGGGACAGTCCGACGGCGGCAGCCGCATGGACGGCATCGAAAACCCCCGGGATCCTTTGAACATCCAGGGCTCGTTCGCCCTGCAGGTCGGGTCGAACGGCGTGCGCGCCGTCAGCGAGAGCTTCACCAAAAATCCGCCCGGCACGGGCGTGGTCCTCGGCGCGCTGGCGCCCAACGAATCCTCCCAGCACTCCTTCCGCATCGCCGCCGGCGATTTCGAGACGACGGTCACGTTGAAGTGGAACGACATCGCCGGAGCCTGGGATATCTCCGACAACTACGGGCACACGGCGCAGAGCGCCACGGGCGACCTCACCGTGGAGGAACTGGGGCAATTCATCGACCTCTACGCCGACGGCATCGACGTCTCCTATGCGGACAACGTGCTGGTCTTCGAAAGCACGGAGCGCCAGATGATGTCGATCACCGACGTCAACGGCAGCCTGATGCGGACCAGCGGCCTCGCCAACGCCAACCCGGTCGTCAAGATCGACGTGACGGCGGAGGATTCGCTGTGGACGATCGCCAACAAGATCAACAACGCCTATATGTTCGACCGCACGAAGGAGGTCGACGAGGACGGCAAGGAGATCGGCGACCCCAAGCTGAAGTACGAGACGGTCCCGCCCAACACCGCCCCCTCGTCGCCGGAGGAATGGCTGCACGCGTCCGTCGAACCGGACGGGCAGGGCGGCTATTTTCTCTGCCTCACCAGCAACGTCGCGGGCGAGTCGCACCGGATCAACGTCATGTCCGGCGGCGTCTGCGGCGGCGACGTGCAGGACATGACCGTCGCGCGCCTGCTCGGCCTCGTGGACGACAACCCCGGCCAGGAGGACGTGACGAGCTATATCCAGTTCGACAAGGAGACGGGCGCGGTGATCGACCGCTTCGACCCGTACGGCGACGTCTTCGTCGACGACGCCTGGGTGCGCTACGACGGAAAGGAATACCTCTCCGCGTCGAACGCCTTCAAGGACGCGCGCAAGATCGCGGAGGTCGGCAACGCGCGGGCGGACCAGCTGACGGAGTTTTCCCCGGGCATCCGGGTATTCCTGCAGGACACGGGGGAGACGACCATCAACGTGCGCCACCCGCTGACGAGCGGCGAGATATTCGCCAAGATCAAGCTGCGGGACGACGTCCTGCTCTCCCAGATGGACGTCTTCGACGAGATGATCTACGAGCTGGTGCAGCAGTTCAACGCCGTCCACTACGCCGGTTACGGCTCCGGCGAGTACGCCGAGACGACGGGGATGGCCTTCTTCGAGGGGATCGCCAACGCCTACGGCGCGTTCGGCGACCTGTCGCTCGACAGCCTCCTGGAGTACGACCAGAACCGCATCGCCGCGAAGACCGGCGACGGCAAGGGAAAATCCCTGGGCACGGCGGACGGGACGAACGCCCTCAGCATCGCGCGCCTGAAACAGGCCAAGATCTTTCTCGATGGAACGGGAGATTTCTCCGACCTGTACAAGGACTTCGTCGCCCAGCTCGGCTCCTTCGCGCAGCGGGTGACTAACTCGCTCTCCGCGCAGCGCCACGTCTCCGAGCAGATCGAAGTGCAGCGGAAGGCGGTCATGGGCGTCAACGCGGACGAGGAAATGCTGAACATCGTCCAGTTCAACCAGAGTTTCAACTACGCATCGCAGTACCTCTCCACGCTGATGCAGGTGATCGATCAGATCATCAGCGGCGTCGGACGGGTCGGCATCTAGGTCGGGAGGAGAGGGAAGGGCATGGGCAACCTATTTGCGGGGCTTTCCAGCGGCAACCAGGCGATGACGTACTACCGGCGCGGCATCGAGACCGCCGGGCACAACATCGCCAACGCCGGTGTGGAAGGATTCGCCCGCCAGCGCGTCAACGTCTCCGCGAACGCCCCGCTGAACGACGGGGGCGTCTACGTCGGACAGGGCGTGACGATGGATTCCATCACCCGCGTGCGCAACCAGTTCCTCGACGCGCAGTACCTGGCGCAGCTCCCGCAGCTCGGTTATTGGGAGACGCGCGTGAACTGCATCAAAAACCTGGAGTACTACACCGGGCAGATCGACTACGGCACGTTCCAGACGTCCATGGACAATTTCTGGACGAAGATGGAAAACCTGCACATCTACCCGCAGCAGGCGACGGCGCGCGAGGTCGTGCTGGAGAGCGCCGAGAGTATGATCACCACAATGCGCACCATGATCACGCAGTATAACAAGTACCGGAGCGATCTCAACACGCAGGTTGCGGAGATGGTCACCACGGCGAACGGCCTGATCGACGACATCGCCCTGCTCTGCCGGGAAATCTCCGAGGCGCAGAACAAGGGGGAGAATCCCAACGACCTGCTCGACAAGCGCGACCTCCTGGCCGAACGCCTCTGCAAGCTGACGGGCGCGACGGTGGGCAGTCCCTCGCTCGACGAGACGGACGGGGCGTACAAGATCGATCTGAACGGAAAATTGCTGGTCCAGGGCGGCGCGCAGTTCGGCTGCGACGGGACCACCATCTGGAACACCCGCCACCTCGTCCTCGTCCCCATGGTCGGCAACTCCAACTTCTACGACGTACAGGTGGAGGGCAACCAGTACGACCACAGCAGCAACTATTCCGTGGCCTCCGTCGTCGTCGAACGCGGCACCACGGACCCGGCGAGCTGCAGCCGCAGCGGCGTCCACGAGCTCTTCGTCGAGCGCCTCGCCAACGGCAGGACCTGGACCGTGGGCGGCGCGAAGGGACAACTGGAGGGCGGCGAACGCCTCGACACCATCTACGACAAGAACGCGGCGCTCGGCATCGACGGATCCTTCAGCCTCCAGGTCGGCACCGCGGGCGTCAAGGTCGCCAGCAACTCCTTCGCGCCGACCGGCGGAACCGTGCTGACCGCGATGGAAAACGCCGAATACGAGTTCCGCATCGCCGGCGGCGATTACGAGACATATGTAAAACTCCAATATGACAAAGCCTCCGATACCTGGACCGTCACGACGGACGGCGGCGACACGACGCTGCACACCGTGAGCGGAAGCAACGGCGCGCTGGCCGTCGACGACATTCAGACGGCGCTGACGAAGTACGCCAATTTCGACGTCAAGTACGACACGGCGACGCAGCGCTTCGAGATCGAGGGCGCGAATACCGACGACATGCGCGGACGCCTCCTCTCCATCACCGACGCCAAGGGCGACCTGGCGTCGCTTCTCGGCATCGCGAACAAGAATCCGGCCGTCGAGATCACCGTGACGGAGACGGATTCTCTGGTGACGATCGCCAACAAGATCAACGCAGCCTACCAGAGCACGCTGGTCGACGGGGAAAACGCCGCCTACGCGACCAACCCCCCGGGAACGGCCCCGTCGCGCCCCGAGGAGTGGCTGCACGCCAACGTGATCCAGGAGCCGAACGGCACCTATTACATCGCCCTGACCAGCAACGTCTCCGGCGAGGCCAACCGCATCAACGTTCTGCCGGGCAGCGTCTGCGGGTTGAACGGCAACTTCAACGTCGCGAAACTGCTCGGTTTCACCGACTCGGGGCAGAACAAGACCAGCTACATGCAGCTGGAGACGGACCCGGCCGCATCGTCCACGATCATCAAGGGCGACGTCTATGTGGACGACGCCTACTTCATCTTCAACGGGCGGCACTACCTCTCCGAGAGCAACAGCTTCGCCGAGGCGCGCCTCTTCAAGACCACGGACGGTTACGGAAACGTGCTGCTGTGGAACAACCCGGCGGCGGATACGCTCGACCGCTTCGCGAAGGGGCTTCGGCTCAATCTGAATGGGCTGAACCGTTACTACAACGACAACGGCAACCTGACCGGCAACGACCCGACGCTCATCCGCGTCGACCCGCAGATCGCCGACGGGCAGATCTACGCCATGCTGGAGAGCCGCGACGACATGATCCTGGGACTGCAGGACTATCTCGACGAGCTGATCTATAAGATGGTGACCGAGGTCAATGCCGTACACTACTCCGGTCACGGCGACGGCGACGAAGAGGGCGCGATGACGACGGGGACGGCGTTCTTCCGGCACGTCAACGGCATGTACGGCGCGTCCGGGCAGTTCTACCTCAACGCCACCCTGAAGAACAACATCAACCTGATCGCCACCGGCAGCGGCGACGGCAAGGGATACAGCCGCGGCAGCGGCGACGGCGACACGGCGATGCGCGTCGCCCAGCTCAAGAGCGCCAAACTCTTCGAGGGCGGCACGACGGACTTCAACAATTATTTCCTGTTGTTCACCGCCGACCTGGGTACGCAGGGCTACACGGCGAACTATATGCTCAACGTCCAGGAAAACGTGGCGGAACAGATTCAGACGCAACGCGACGCCGTCATGGGCGTCAGCACGGACGAGGAAATGATCGATATCGTCAAGTTCCAACAGGGCGTAGGCGCGATTTCCCGCTATATGACGGCCCTCGACGATATGCTCGACCGGATCATCAACGGCATGGGCCGCGCCGGGATCTAGCGAAAATCAGAAGGCGGGTGACTGACAGATGTCGTATCGCGTAACCAACAGCATGATGCAGACGCTGATGCTGAACGACATGCACAACAACCTGAGCAAGCTGCTCGACATCCAGCAGCAGATGTCGACCCAGCGCAAGTACCAGAACGCCTCCGACAACCCCCTGGCGGTGACCAAGGGGATGGGCCTGGAGACGATGATGACGGAGGGCGAGCAGTACATCAGCAATCTGCAGGACGCCATCTCCTGGCTGAAGTTCACCGACAGCGCGATGGGGGACATGAACGACCTCTTCATCCGCATCCGCGAACTCGCGGTGAAGGCGGGGGACGGCAGCCTGGAGGAGACCGACCGCAACGCCATCGCCACGGAACTGCAGGAGTTGCAGAAGGAGCTCATGAGCTACGCCAACGCCACCATCGGCGGCGAGTATCTTTTCGCCGGCCTGCTCTCCGACACCAAGCCCTTTACGATCGGGCCCGACGGAAAGATACAGTACAACGGCAACAATTACGCCCTCAATTGGGAATTTTCGCGCAACGAGACAGGAAAGGTCTCCCTGACCGGCCGCGAGGTGTTCCCGGAAAACGAGAAGACCCACTCCCTCAAGGGCATCGAAGTCCCCCTGGATTTCGAGTGGACGGGGCGGAGCGAGATCCTCGAGTTCAAGGTCGGTTTTCAGACCGTCAAGGTCCGCATCCCCGAGCGCTGGGAGGACGAGATTCGCAACGGCAACGCCGATTCGTCCGACTACAACCGCTATCGGGACCCCGGCGAAAAGCTGGAGGGCTACTCCCTCGACGAAATCGCCGAGTTGATCAACAACAGCACGGAGATGGGCGACGTCAGCAAGCTCCTGAAGGCCAAGGTCGTGAAGGATCTGGACAGCGGCGTACAGTATTTGCAAATCCAAAGTCTCACCGGCGAACCGGTGCGGCTGACGGGCTGGCCGGAGACGGACCCGGAGGCGCGCGCCGAGGGCGTCAAGGGCGCGGCTTACGGCGCTTTGATGCCTCCGCGGACGGCCGCGTCCGACGGCAAACTCACCTTCCGCTTCGACGACAACAGCACGCACGTCATCGACGTCGCGGCGGGAGAATCGCTGCAGGACATCGCCAAAAAACTGAACGCCGTTCCGGACGGAAGGATTTGGGCGTCTTACAAGACGGACGGCACCAACGAATGGATCGATATCGTCAGCAGGAGTCCCGGCGAATCCTTCAACCTCCAGACGACGGGGGGAGTGACGGGCCTCTTCGCGCCGGAGATGGCGACCGCGAACTCCAGCAAGTCCGGCAGCACACAGAAGGCGGAATCCAACGCGCTGGACAGCGCGATGCCCTTCATGTCGCTCTCGGACGGCAAACTGACGATCCGGCAAGGATACGATGTGTATGAAATCGCCGTCCCGGCGAACAGCAATCTGGCCAGTGTGGCGGGCGCAATCAACACGTCCGGCGCACCGTTTCAAGCCGGCATCGACGCCGACGGCAAACTGGTGATCGAAAACGATCCTGCAAGCAGCGAGGCGTTCAGCGTCACCGCCGAGGGCGGCCTTGTGCCGCTCTACTCCGACGGCGTCCGTTTCGTGACCAACCAGACCGCTTACGCCGATGGGAAGTACACCCTGGAGACGGGCATGATCCCGACCGATTTCGCCTTCCCGCTCGCCGCGAACAGCGCGCTTTCCTTCGAATACGACGGCAAGAAGTACTGGGTGGACATTTCCGCCTGTACCGACCTCACGGATGTCGCGTCGACCCTGCAAACGGCATTGCAGACAGTCGACCCGACCGCTGTCGTGAGCATCGAGAAGGGCTTGGACGACGACGCGAACGAACGCAACTGGCTGCGCGTCGAAACGCAGGGCGGACCGATTACGCTGAGCGGTTTCGGGGGAGCGGCCGACCTGCTCGGATCGCATACGATCGGCTCGAAGGCCATCGACACCAACGCCGACCACACGCATATCGGTTTCGCCGCGATGATGGGTTTGGAGACGGCACTCTCCAGCACCGAGGTCCCCGTCGACGCCGCCCCCTGGGATACGGTGACGAAACCGCTGCACCTGGTGTTCTCGGCCGGAAAGCACAAAGCGGAGATCTTCATCAACGACACCGCCGCCCTGACCCTCGAGGAGCTGGCCGCCCGGATCAACGGCGTGTGCGGGGACTGGATGCAGGCCGTCGTCGAAATCGACGACCCCGACGGCACCGATCCCGCCCTCGATCCCCTGAACAACAGCGGCGACAATGCGGAGGGCGCGACCAAGCGCCTCGTCTTCCGCACGAACGACGGGGAACCGCTCACCGTGTACGACGGTCCCGGCAAGGACGTCGGCACGCCCGCCGAAGAATACGCGCAGCTTCTCGGCTTCAACACCGCGCTCAAGGGCGAAGCGAGCGGACCTCTCGTCTATCCATCCTCCGCCGCCGGCAGCAAGTTCGACGAGAACATGCCCGCGATTCTGGAGGTCAAGGTGGGGGAGAAGGTCTTCCAGGTGAAGGTCTGCGAGAACAACTGCCCCACGGCGGAACTCGTGGCGAAGTCCATCGTGCGGCAGGTCAACGAGCAGTACGGCGGGACGCTGCTTGCGTGGGATGCGAACGACATCGCCGGAACCCCCGACACGGGCACGTTCGCACTCTATGCGGTGACGGGCGAGCCTCTGCGCGTCAACGACGTCGCCTACGGCGACCCCCGCTATACCGAATATACCGGCGGCATCGCGGCACAGCTCGGCATCGCCAACGGCCTCACCAGTTCCGCCGCTACCCAGTACTCCAAAACCTTCGGCCCGGGTCTCCTCCGCATCAGCACGCCGGGGAGGGAGATCGACGTCCCGGTGCTGGCGGGGGAGACCATGCACGACATCGCCAACCGCATCCGCGATTACGCGGGAGGGTGGCTCGACGTCTCCTTCTCCACCGACAGCGTGGACGACCCGAACGGCAACGTGACCCTGAACCTCTCGGCGAAGGACGGCTCGGCCGTCTCCGTCTTCGACGTCGATGGCGACGTCGCCTGGAACATGGGCCTGGACACGGGGCTTGTCGGCACCGCCGATCTTTTGAACGATTGGCCGACACTCAGCGACGACGCCACCTTGACCATCACCGTCAACGGCGCGTCACACACGATCGACCTCTACGACTCCGAAGGAGACCCGGCCGGGCCGACGGTGACGACGCCGGAGGAGCTGGCCGACCTGATCAACACCCGTTTCCAGGGCCAGGACGTTCGGGCCGAAGTCATTGAGACGAAGGACTCCGCGGGGAACGTCACCGCCAAACGTTTGGCGATCTGGTCGCCGAAGGGATATACTTTCGAAATCGACGGGACCGGGACGGATACGGTATCGGGGACAAGTATACCGGACGTGTTCGGATTTATTCCCGGAACCAACGCCGAAAGCAAATCCCATGGGGGAGCCGGGCCGTACAACCAGGTCGTCGCCCAGCGCACCGGCAACAACGAGCGGAAGACGGACTTCTTCGGCGTCATGGACAACCTCATCGACACCGTCGCCGGGGGCAATGTGGACGGCATTTCCGACACGCTGCTGACGCAGCTCGACACCTGGATGGCCAACCTCCTCAAGTGCCGCGCGCAGGTCGGAGCCCTGACCAGCCGCTACTCGACGACGTCGTACCGGCTGACGTCGGACAACACGAACTACACGGAGCTGCACACGAATACCGTCGGCGTCGACCTGGCGAAGGTTGTCACGGATTACGAGATGACCGCCAGCATCTATCAGGCGAGCCTCGCCGCGATCGCCCGCATCATGCAGCCGTCGCTGCTCGACTTCCTGAAATGACGCGGGGCGCGGTTTGCGAGCGACAGGAGATAACGGATAATCAAGGAGGAACCCACGCGATGATCAAATTGACTTCCACGCGCTTCGGAGAACTCGAGGTGGAGGAGGAGGACATCCTTCTCTTCCCTCTGGGTATCCCCGGCTTCGAGGACAAGCACCACTGGATTCTGGTCGGCGACGACGACAACGCGATCATGTGGATGCACAGCACGGACGACGGCGGCCTGGCCCTGCCCGTCACAACGCCGGATTCCGTGAAGGGCGACTACAACGCCCAGATTCCGCGCGAAGCGCTGGAGCCGATCGGGGACATCTCCGAGGACAACGTGGCGATCCTGATCGTCGTGACGATACCGCCCAGCAAGCCGTGGGAGATGACGGCCAACCTCAAGGCCCCCATCGTCATCAACCGGGCCAACCGTACCGGCATGCAGACGATCGCGCTCAACGAGGACTACGATTTCCGTTACCTCGTCCTCGACGAGCAGATGCGGGAAAGACTTCGCGAGCAGGCAACGGCGGCCGCGGCGAAGGCGGACTAGCCATGCTGGTGCTGAGCAGAAAGCCGGGAGAGGCCCTGCGCATCGGCGACGACGTGGAGATCACCGTCGTGGAGGTCAAAGGGGACATGGTCCGCATCGGCATCCAGGCCCCGCGCAACGTGCAGGTCTGGCGCAAGGAGTTGTGGGAAGCCATCGTCGCGGAGAATATCAAGGCGGCGGGCGAGGCGGCCGCCCCGGCGCTCCCCGTCATCCCCGCGAAAAAAGGCGTCTCCGACCTGCTGGCGAAGAAGAAAAAAGCGTCGGGGGACGAGGAAAAAGA
>DAIRUD010000010.1:0-17733 GCA_036803565.1 Synergistaceae bacterium
GTGGGGCTCCGCCCCACACCCCGCCAAGGGAGCGTGCCCCCTTGGATCCCGATTCTTTCAGGCAATGTTTCCATGTCGATCTGCTCTATGTATTTTCTCGGTGATCGCCGATATTCAGCGCAGGTAGATGCGGAACGCCTCGATCTGCTCCAGCGTGTCCTCCGTACGCCCGAACGTGTCGGGAATCTCCTGCCACTTGCCGTCGATCCGGCAGATGACCTTGCCGGCGAGCGAACCGCTCACGCTCGTGTCCCCGGGGCGGACATGCCCGCGGAAAAAGGGCGGCTTGCCGGTGAGGTCCTCGAAGTCCAGCCCGCGCAGGACGATGTACTGCGGCATGTTGCGGATCTTCTGCAATTCCTTCGAATACGTGTGCGTCAGGGGGACGATCTGGAATCCGCCGATCTCCGGCTTGTGCGAGGTGCTGACGCAGATGACGCCGGGATGATTCGCGCGCACCATTCCCAGCCCCTGGTACATCGTGCCCTCGAAGCGCCCGCTGCCCGCCACGCCGCTCTCCACGACCGCGAAATCGTGATCCCCGTAAGCGTCTCGGTACCAGGCGCGTCCCTGCGCCCAATTCTCGATCTCCAGATATTCGATATCGGTTCTCGGATTGTATACGTGGATCTCCACCGCCTGCGCGTGCTGGAAGTGGCCGAAGCTGTTAAAAGGAACGCGCATTCCCGCCTCGTTGACGATGTAGACGGGGCTGCCCACGAAGGGCGCGTACCGCCCCCACAGGCCCACGCCGCCCACCCCCTCGACGGTGAAGGACGTGCCGTAGCCGGGCGCCGCGACGAACGTCTGCGACGGAATGAGGCTCATGGTCCGCCCCGCGCCCTCTTCGACGGAGATCTGGATATGATGCGCATTCGCGGCCGTCGCGATGATCTGCCCGCCGATGCCGTACTTGCTGGCGGTAAAACCGGGGTGCTTGCTCTTTACCGGCACGGCCAGCACACGCCCCATATCGATCGCCCGCCCGTCGGGAAAACGGACCTGCGCCTGCTCCCCCCGCGTCGTCGGCAGGTAGATGACGTGGGAAAGCAGGGAGGGATCCTCCTCGGTATAGATGGAACTCTCCGCCGCAAAGGCCCCGACAGCAAACAACAGGGTACACCACAAACCCAGCAAAACGCCCGCGCACAACCACTTCGATCTCCGCATCCACACCTGTCCATCATCACCCTTTTTACAGCGGCTTCGTCCCGCACCGAAAAAAACCGCGATTCGGTCGCGGGCAACGCGATTCATTATACCCCATGCCGCCGCGCGCGACACAGTATTTCATAGAGAAAAGCCCCGGGGGAACGTGTTAGAATGACGGGGAAAAGGGGAATCGAGGCGACGCCGTCCGCGCCCGCCCGCGATACCCGAAAAAGGCGGTGCCATCGATGTCTGCAGCGGAAAAACGACGGATCTACCTATCCTCCCCGCACATGGGGGGGGAGGAAATCGCCTACGTGCAGGAGGCCTTCGACACGAACTGGGTCGCCCCCCTGGGACCGCACGTCGAGGCCTTCGAGCGGGAATGCGCGGCATACGCGGGAACCGCGGCGGCCCTGGCCCTCAGCTCCGGCACGGCGGCGGCGCTCCTCGCGGGCCGACTTCTCGGCCTGACGGCGGGCGACACTTTTTTCTGCTCGTCCCTCACCTTCGTCGCCTCGCTCGCACCCCTCGTGCAGTGCGGCGCGACGCCCGTCCTGATCGACTCCGAACCGGATTCGTGGAACATGTCCCCGTCCGCCCTGCGGCGCGCACTGGAGGACGCGGCACGGACCGGCAAGCTGCCCCGCCTCGTCGTCCTGGTAGACCTCTACGGCCAATCCTGCGACATGGATCCGCTTCTGGACCTCTGCGCGCGGTACGGCGTCCCGGCGATGGAGGACGCCGCCGAGGCCATGGGCTCCCGCTACAAGGACCGGCCCTGCGGCTCCTTCGGGGCGTTTGCGTATTACTCCTTCAACGGCAACAAGATCATCACGACGTCGGGGGGAGGCATGCTGCTCTCCGACGACGCGGAGGCGATCGAGCGCGCCCGCTTTCTCTCCACGCAGGCCAGGGACAAGGCCCCCTGGTACCAGCACTCGGAGTTGGGCTACAACTTCCGCATGAGCAACGTACTGGCGGGAATCGGACGGGCTCAGATCAAGCTCCTGGAGCGACGGGTGGAAGCGCGCAGAGCGGTCTGCGCCCGGTACCGGGAGGGGCTCGGCGACCTGCCCGGCGTCTCCTTCATGCCCGAACCGGAGTGGAGTCGCTCGAACTGCTGGCTCACGGTGCTGACGCTGGACGACGCGGCATTGCGCCCCATGGAGCTGATGGCGGCCCTCGCGGAGGAGAACATCGAATCCCGGCCCGTCTGGAAGCCGATGCACCTCCAGCCCGTTTTCGAAGGCATCCGCTATTACCGCCACGACGACCGCGACGTCAGCGGGGCGCTCTTCGCGAACGGCATCTGCCTGCCCTCCGGATCGAACCTGACGGAGGCGGAGCAGGAGTCCGTCGTCTCGCTGATCCGGAGGCGGGCGGGACGTTCGTGATCTACCGCCTGCTCAAAAGGACGATGGACCTCGTCGGCAGCCTCCTCGGCCTCGTCCTTCTCTCGCCGCTCATGCTGTGGATCGCCTGGCGGATCCGGCGCGACATGCGTCCGCCCGCGCTCTTCGCACAGGATCGGGCCGGCTGGCGGGGACACCCCTTTCGCCTCTACAAATTCCGCACCATGACCGACGAGCGGGGTACCGACGGAGCGCCGCTGCCGGACGCGCAGCGGCTGACGCCGCTGGGGAAATGGCTTCGCGCCACCAGCCTGGACGAGCTGCCCCAACTGTGGAACGTCCTGCGCGGGGACATGAGCCTCGTCGGCCCCCGCCCGCTGCTCCTGCAATACGTCCCCCTCTACAACGTCGAGGAGCGCAGGCGGCTCGACGTCCGCCCCGGCATCACCGGCTGGGCGCAGATCAACGGGCGCAACGCGATTTCCTGGCCGGAAAAGTTCGCGCTCGACGTCTGGTACGTGGACCACCGGAGCACGCTGCTCGACCTGAAAATCCTGTTGCAAACCGTCCGAAAGGCGATCGCCCGCGAGGGGATTTCCGCAGCCGGGGAGGCGACGATGCCCTTTTTCACCGGCAGCGGCGACAACCATCAGGAGAAAGCGCCGTGAGCTTCGCGCTCCTCTCCAACATCGGGCTCCTCTCGCTCGCCGTCAAATGCAGCACGCTGTCGCGGACGGAGGTCGTCCACCCGCACGGACGCCCCTGGCGGGAGGAACTCGCGGACGACGCCTCCACACTTTACGGGCGAGACGTCGGTGCCGTGTTCCTGCTCCTGCACGGCCCTTCGCTGCTTCCGCCCTCCGTCCTCTCCTCGCCCGACGGGGCGAGGGCGGCGATCCTCGACGCGGCGGACGCCGTCTCCGCGGCAGCCGCACGCCATCCCGAGACGCGCTTCGTCGTGTCGACGCTGGCCCTGCCGGTGCGGGCGGTTCGCCCCGTCGTGTCGCACGGGGTCGAACCGGAGGCGGCCTGGCTCTGGAGGCAGGAGGTGGAGCGCCGCTCGCTGGCGCTCCTCGATCTGGCGGAAATCGCCGCGTCGATCGGCAGAAGGGCGTTCTACAACGGCAGAACGTGGTACATGGGTGAGATTCCCTTTTCCAAGACGGGCGAAGCGGCCATTGCCGCGGAGATATACCGCATCTGGAAGGCCCTTCGCGGCGTACGGCGCAAATGCCTCGCGCTCGATCTGGACAACACGCTCTGGGGCGGTAGCGTCGGAGAGCTGGGGATCGAGGGCCTGCACCTTTCCGCCTCCGGCTCCGGCTCCCGCTTTCGCGATTTCCAGCGGTGTATTCTGGAGCTGCGGGAAAGCGGCGTACTGCTGGCGGCAATCTCCCGGACCAACCGGAAGGACGCGCTCGCCGCGCTGGACCGCCACCCGGACATGCTGCTGCGATCGCGAGATTTTGCGGCGATCCGCGCCAACTGGGAGCCGAAGTGGAAAAACCTTCGTTCCGTCGCCGAGGAACTGGGGCTGGAACCCGGCGATTTCGTCTTCGTCGACGACCACCCGGTGGAACGGGAGACGATGCAGATCGCCCTGCCGGACGTCGCGGTCCCGCAGTTTCCCGAGGACACGGCGCAGCTCGAACGCTTTATGCTGGAGGTCGGCCGGGAATACTTTCTGGCGTTCGACGCCGGCGCCCCGCGCGACCTACCCCACGCGCCCTCCCGCCCCAAGCGGCAGAGCGCATACGACAATATCGGGGACTACCTCAGCTCCCTGGGCATGACCCTCTCGATCCGCAAGCTCGGCAAAGAAATCGCCCGCTTCCCGGAGGAGCGGTTCCGCAGGGGCAACCGCATCGACCTCGCCGGCGGCGGGTGCGGGAAAATCGCATCGCCGACGGCGGAGAACGCCCCGGACTTGGTTTATCTCGGCAGCCTGCGGGATCGTTTCGGCTCGTACGGGGCGGTCCTCTTTTGCGCGGCAAGAATGGATGCGGCGGCGGAGAGCGCGTACCTGGACACGCTCCTTCTCAACATCGACGCGGCGGACCGCGGCCTGGAGCGCGCCTTCCTGCGCGCTCTGGAGGACGCTTGGCGGGAACGGGGCATACGGCGCGTCGTGGCGACAACGGAGGGAACGCCGCAAAATCGGGAAGCACAACGCTTCTGGACGGATATGGGGTATGAAAGCGTGTGCGGACCGGACGGGACAGCCGTCGGCTACGCGCGCGACCTATCCGCGGGAAGGGAGGGTATGGATCTCGACCACATCGAGATTCTGCTGGAGGAATGAACACGACTGCCAAGGAACCCCGCAAACTGCTCATGGTCACGACAATTCCGATCACGATAAAGGCTTTTCTTCTGCCCTACGCGGACCATTTCCGCGCCCGAGGCTGGCGCGTCGACGCGATGGCCCGCGGCATCGGCGACGCCTCCGGCAATCTGACGGATCGATTCGACAAGCTGTTCGACGTCCAATGGAGCCGCAACCCCTTTTCCCCGGCCAACTTCACGCAGGCCCCCGGGCAGATCCTGGAGGCCGTGCGGGCGGAGGCGTACGACATCGTCCACGTGCACACGCCGGTCGCGGCGTTCGTAACGCGCCGGACGCTGCGTAAATTGCGCAGGAAAGGCCGCCCGAAAATCGTCTACACAGCCCACGGCTTTCACTTCCACGCGGGAGGGCGCGCCCTGCGAAACACGCTCTACCGACGGCTGGAGGTCGCCGCCGGAAAATGGACGGACCGTCTCGTGGTCATCAACGAGGAGGACAGGCGCGCGGCGGAACGCTATCGCATCGTGCCGGAGACTGCCCTCGTGCAGATGCCCGGCATCGGCCTGGATTTCTCGGCCTATGCCCCGGAGAAGATCACCAGGGACGACGTCCGCAACGTGCGGCGGCAGATGGGCGTCAAGGACGAGGAGATCCTCTTCACCATGGTGGCCGAGTTCTCCCCGGGAAAGCACCATCAGGACGTCGTCGAGGCCCTGGCCCGTATGGAACGGCAGGACGTGCATGTCGCCTTCGCCGGATCCGGGACGACCATGGGACAGACGAAGGAGCTGGCGGAGAGACTCGATGTTCCGAAACAAGTGCACTTTCTCGGCTTCCGGCAGGACGTTCCCGTCCTGCTCAGGGCGTCGCGTGCAGCCATCCTCTCGTCCGAACGGGAGGGACTCGCGCGCTCCCTTATGGAAGCCGCCTGCATGGGAACGCCGATCATCGGCAGCGACGCCCGGGGCGTAATCGACATCGTCCGCCCGCATCGCGGCCTCGTTTACCCCGTCGGGGACGTCTACGCGCTGCGGGACGCAATGCTCCAGATGTGCGAGGCTCCCTACCCTCCCGTCTCGCCCGACCCGGCATGGCGCATCGAACACCTCATCGCGCTGCACGAGGAGCTCTACGCAAACCTTTTCGCGAACGGCGAAAACGAGAAAGGAGATATTTCCGATGCAGGATAGACATTGCGTCGTCACCGGCGGGGCCGGGTACATCGGCTCCCACCTCTGCAAGGCGCTCGCGGCGGACGGATGCGTTCCCGTGACGGTCGACAACCTCTTTCGCGGGCATCGCGACTTCGTCCGCTGGGGCCCCCTGGAAGAGGGGGATATCCGCGACGGCGCGTTCCTGGACCGCGTGTTCGCGCGCTATCGCCCCGTCGCCGTCTTCCATTTCGCGGGGCTTACCTACGTCGGCGAATCCGTGGAGCAGCCGGACGCGTATTACGACGTCAACTTCACCGGCGCGAAATCCGTCCTCGACGCCATGCGGCGCGGCGCCTGCGACACGATCGTCTTTTCCAGCACCGCGGCGACCTACGGCATCCCCCGCTCGGAACGCATCGACGAGGGGCACCCGCAACTGCCCATCAATCCCTACGGGTGGAGCAAGTATTTCGTGGAACGCATGCTCGACGATTACGCGGTTGCCTACGGTATGAAATACGCGGCGCTCCGCTACTTCAACGCCTGCGGCGCGGACCCGGGGGGGGAGATCGGGGAACGCCACGAGCCGGAGACCCACCTCATTCCCCTCGTTCTACAGACCGCCCTCGGCATGCGGAAAGCGATCAAAATCTTCGGCACCGACTATCCCACCCCGGACGGGACGGCGATCCGCGATTACGTCCACGTATCGGACCTCGCTGACGCGCATCTTCTGGCCATGCGCCACCTCATGAGAACAGGAGAAAATCTGGCTTTAAACCTGGGGACGGGCAAGGGGTATTCCGTACAGGAGATCGTCGATGCCGCCGAGCGCACCGTCGGCGGTAACATTCCCGTGCAGGAGGCGCCGCGCCGGGTGGGGGACCCTCCCGTGCTCGTGGCGTCGAACGACCGGGCGCGCGAGATATTGGGCTGGTCACCGCGCCGCAACGACCTGACGACGATCCTGCGCGACGCCTGGACCTGGCACCGCAGGGATCAGTCTCTCTGAAACCAGCGAGCGTACAGCGCCTCGTACCGCTTCGTCATCACTTCGATATCGTATTCGCAGCAAACACGCTCCCGCGCGTGCGCTCCCAGCGCGCGACGCGCGTCCCGGGACATCCCCATGATCCGCCGCATTCCGCCCGCCAGCGCCGCCGGATCGCGCGGCGGCACGACGACGCCGGTATCGCCGACGATCCGGGCCGCATCCCCCACATCCGTGACGACGCACGGCACGCCGCAGGCCATCGCCTCGCCCACGACATTGGGAAACGCCTCGCCGGACCTGGAGGGTAGAACGCTGAGGTCTAGCGACGCGTAGACTTTCGGCAGGTCCATCCGTCGGCCGAGAAGAAACGTTCTATCCCGGAAAGGTTGGGGTATCATCTCGCGCAGCACGGTGTTTTCCCTCGTCATCCCGTCGCCGCATAGGACGAAGTAAGGACGTTCTCCGTTTTTCTCGGTCAACCGTTGCACCGCTGCGAAAAAACCACGATGGTCCTTCTGGGGATCAAAGCGCGCGATCACCCCGACGAGAAACGCTTCCTCCGGCACGCCGATCTCCCGACGAAACGCGGCTCCCGCCGCGGCATCGGGACGCAATGCAGCGGTGTCGAACCCGTTGGGGATCACCAACATCTTGCTGCCGTCGTAGCCGATGCGCTCGTGAATCTCCCGGGCGCGCTCCGCGCAGCAGACGATCGCTGCCGGAAGCCGCCGCGAAAGCTGCGCGCAAACCCGCACGACTCCGCGCGTCAACAAACCGTTGACCTCCGGCGTCAAGTCCGAGTTGCGGATGTTCCAGAGTACCGGCAACCCCAGCCGCGCACCCGCCAAGCCGCCCACGAGGTCGGCATGATACAACCACGTCTGTATCAAATCCGGCCGGATTCGTTTCAAAAGCCCGACAAGACGCAGAAAAGCAACTGGACTCGGAACACCACGCCGCATTCCGAGAACATCCACCCCCCCTCCTGCCCTGCGGATACGCTCACCGAGAACGCCTTCCGGCAACAGGGAGACGACATTGCTTTCAAAGCGCGTCCTGTCGATATTCTCGACGAGCTTGCAGAGCGCATTCTCCGCACCTCCGACGTTCAACCCGGTGATGACGTGGGCGATGCGGAGGGGTCGGTTCACCCGCACTCCCGCACCGTGCAGCTCCTGCCGATGCAGTAGTATTCGAAACCGGCGTTCCGCAGCACCGTCGGGTCGTATATATTCCTGCCGTCGAACAAGACCTTTCCGCGCATCGCGCTGCCCGCGTCCACCCAGTCGACGTTGCGGAATTCCTCCCACTCCGTCACGAGAATCGCCGCATCGCCCCCCTCGAGCGCGTCCGCAAGGGTGGCGGCGTAGACCACGCCGCCGGGCAGTTCGCGCGATTCCTGGACGATGGGATCGTAGGCCACGACCGTCGCCCCCAGGGTCGACAACGTGTGGATCAGCGGAATGGACGGGGCGTAGCGCATATCGTCCGTGTTCGGCTTGAAGGCCAGCCCCAGCACGGCGAAGCGGCGGCCCTTCATGTTCTTGCCGAAGCGCCCGACGACCAGATCGCCGAGGATGCGCTTCTGCCGCTCGTTGACCGCCGAGGTCGCGGCGGCCATCTTCATCTCCAACCCGAGCGCGCGCCCCGTCCGGTCCAGCGCCTGGATGTCCTTAGGGAAGCAGGAGCCGCCGTATCCGCAGCCCGCGTTCAGGAAATACTTGCCGATCCTGCGGTCCGTTGCGATCCCCTCCCGGACGCTCAGGACGTCCGCTCCGGCGATGTCGCAGAGCAGGGCGATCTCGTTCATGAAGCTGATGCGCGTCGCCAGCATGGCGTTGGAGGCATATTTCGTGATCTCCGCGGAGGGAATGTCCATAAAGATGACCTTTTCCTTTTCCACGAAGGGATAGTACAGGTCCTCCATGACCGTTCGCGCCGCCTCGCTGCCCACGCCCACGACGACGCGATCCGGGCGGAAGAAATCGTCGATCGCCGACCCCTCCTTGAGGAACTCCGGGTTGGAGATCATCTCGAAACGCAACCCGGCGGCACCGCGCTCCTCCAGGCCGGAGCGAATTCGCTCGCGCACCGACCGTCCCGTCCCCACCGGCACGGTCGACTTCATCACCACGAAACAGTCCCGCCGCATCGACGCCGCGACATCGTCGGCCGCCGAATAGACGTACTTCAGTTCCGTCTCCCCGCCTTCTCCCGAAGGGGTCCCCACGGCGATGAAACAGAGGTCGGCGTCCTCCATCCCGTCGGCGATCTCCGTCGAAAAGAAGAGGCGGCCTTCAGCGGCGTTCCGCGCCACCAGCTCGTCGAGACCGGGCTCATAGATGGGGATGACGCCCTGCCGCAGCTTACCGATGCTCTCCTCGTTGACGTCGACACAGCAGACGCGATTTCCCTTTTCCGCGAGGCATGTCCCCGTCACCAAGCCGACGTAGCCGGTTCCCACCACACAGATATTCACCACAACTCAGCTCCTTCGCCCATCTGTCCGCGCATGCCGCTTCGCGGGCGCGGTTATTTCAGGTTTACGTAGACCGTACGGTACCAATCGACGAACGCCTTCAGCCCCGTCTTCAGGTCCGTCTTCGGTGTAAAGATCCCTTTTCCCTGTATTTTCGAGATGTCCGCGTAGGTCTCGACCACATCTCCCGGCTGCATGGGCAGCAGGTTTTTCCTCGCCTGTACGCCCAACAGCGCCTCCAGCGTCTCCACGAACCCACCGAGCGCGACCGGATCGTTGTTGCCTAGATTGTAGACCGCGCAGCGCGCGACGGACCGGCTGGCCGGGTCGGAGATCGGCTCCGGGACGAGCGGCAGCACGGCGCAAACGCCGTCCACGATGTCGTCGACATACGTGAAGTCCCGGTACATCTCGCCGCGATTGAAGATATCGATCGGCAGGTCGCGCAGAATCTTCTCGGTAAAGGAGAAATACGCCATGTCCGGCCGTCCCCACGGGCCGTACACCGTAAAAAACCTGAGTCCGGTGGACGGTATGCCGAACAAGTGCCCGTAGGTATGCGCCATCAACTCATCGGTCTTTTTCGTACAGGCGTAGAGGGAAGCCGGGTGGTCGACCGAATGGTCCTCGGCGAAAGGGATCTCCCGGTTCAGGCCGTAGACCGAACTGGAGGAGGCGTACACGAGGTGGCGGACCGGAAAATGCCTGCATCCTTCGAGCACGTTGAGAAAACCGACGATGTTGCTCTCGATGTAGGCGTGCGGGTTTTGCAGCGAGTAGCGCACGCCCGCCTGCGCGGCCAAGTGGAGGACGTAATCGAACGCCTCGTCGCGAAACAACGTCGCAATCCGCTCCCTGTCGGCCACGTCCGCCTTCAGGAAGCGCAGCCCCGGATAGCGGGCACTCTCCGCCGCCCCGCTCCCGTCCGGCTCCAGGCCGAGGTCCGCCAGGCGCGCGTATTTCAGGCGGACGTCGTAATAATCGTTCAGGTTGTCGATGCAGAGGATTTTTCCCCCGCCCCGTCCCGCCAGAGCTTTGGCCGCGTGATACCCGATGAAACCGGCTCCGCCGGTGATCAGAATTTTCGACAATGCCTCGCCTCCTCCCATATTCAAGACCGAAAACACATGGATCGAAACGACATACGCATGATATCACTTTCGCAAACGCGCCGCCCGGACGTCCGCCGAATACACCGCCCTCCGGCTCAATCCGGCTCGTAAAACCTCCCGGCGCTCTCCCTGTCCCGCGCGACCCCGTCGCGAAAATACACGTAGTCCTTGGCGATATGCCCCAGATCGAGCGCTCGGCGTCCCGCTTCCGCGAGATCGCAGGCCAGGACGGTCGCCGTCGGGCCCAAGATGAGGACCAGCAGGCGATTCTCGGGAACCTGCAGCGAACGGGCCAGGATATCGTCGTACTGCGCATACGCGTGCAGCGACGGCGCGTGCAGGTAGGCCACGTCGGACGCGGAATCGAAAATGTCGGGCCGGATTTTGTCGAACACGGTCCGCCCGCAGACGACGGTGACCTTTTTGTCCCGCCAGATGTCCCGCACTTTTCCGTAATGCGCGTGAAAGTCGTAATCTCGGTAGGTCGCGTACATGCAGGAGGCGCAGGCGTCGTAATAACGCTTGGAAAGATTCAGGCGTTCGAGGAAGGCCGCGCGGTGCCGCGCCACCCAAGCCCGGAAGTAATGCTTGGCGCTGTCCAGCAGGGCCTCGCTGTAATAGAACCAGTAGCGGGGAATTCCCACCATAACGCGGTCCCTGTCGGCCGCAAGGATTTCGCACAGCCGCTCGGCAAGCCGCGGGTCGAAACGCTGGAATCCCACCGAGCGCCCCATCATGATCGCCAGCTCGCCGTCCCCGTAGCGGACGAAGCTGTCCCCGGTCCGGACAAGCCGGTCGATGGCGCTCTCCGCGTCGAGAATTTCCGGCCGGGGCAGCGCCACGTCCTCCAGCTCGTACTTATACGAATCCAGCGACGCGGAAAGATGCCGCTCCAAATTGTGCGACGCGAGGAACTTCAAGTTGCGCAGAAAATTGTCCAGTTTTCGGAATCCCATGTCCAGCTCCCGAACAGCGCACAATGTCGAAATGCGCTTGTATAATATGTCCATACGAAAGGTTGCGGCATGCGCGGCAAAATGGGCGGCGACACGATCATGCCGTTTTCTCGCGGCGCGTCACCGCCCGGCACCACGTTAGCACAACCAACAGCCCATTGCAATCCGGGCCGATGGGCCTATATGTTGCCAGCAATGGACGCGGAAACGAAATGGGAGGATCGCCACATGCCGATATCGGTCAGCGTCATCGTTCCCTTTTACAATACCGGGGCGAAGATCGAGCCCACGCTGCGCTCCCTGCTCGCGCAGGACGACGGGAGAATGGAACTCATCCTCGTCGACGACGCCTCCACGGACGAAACCCACGGTATCGCGCGCAGCACATTGGAGGCGTGCGATACGCCGTGGCGCATCCTGGCCCACGCGCGCAACCGCGGCGTCGCCGCGGCGCGCAACACCGGGCTGGACGCGGCGCGCGGCCGATACGTCTGGTTTATGGACAGCGACGACATCGCCGGCGAGGGGATGGCGGCGGCGCTCGCCTCCGCCGCATCCGCGTCGGGCGGCGCCGTCGCCTTCTGCGGGTACGACACATACGAGGAGAACACCGGCGAACGCCAGGCCTACCTGACCGGCGAAGAACCGGCCCGACTGGCGGACGCCCCGGACGATCTGCTGGCAAAGTGCATCGTCGGCGCGATCTCGCCGGGTATCTGGGCGATGCTCTTCGCGCGCTCCTTCCTTCTGGACGCCGGACTGCGCTTTACGGAGGGCTGCGTCATGGGCGAGGACAAGGAGTTTATCGCCAAATCGCTCTGCCGCACCGAAAAGGTCGGCTTCGCACCTGGCTGCCGCTATACCCACGTGATCCACGACGGCATGTCCTCCCGCTCGTTCGACGTATCTCTGGAACGCATCCTGCGCAGCACAAACGACAATATCGACGCCCACCTGCGAGTTGCCGACTACCTGGAGCGATACGCGCGTTCCGACGCGGTACGGGATACGGCCAAATACTGGATGCGCCCCAAGTACCACCTCAAACGCTTCAACATCCACGCCTGGGGCAGCGACCGCGCCGCGTTCGACCAGGCGCTGCGCGATCCAGACGTCCGCGCCGTGCTCCTGTCGAGCCGACGCTATCTCCGCAAGGAGCCGGACATCTTCTTCAAGACGCTCTTCCTGCTCCTCTTTCCGGGACTTTATTACCATTATCGCAGAAAAAACGTTTACGGATTCCGCGTTTGAACGTCGCAAGGCGTCGACCAGTGGTACAATGGCTCGTATATCGAAAACAGGGAATTCCTGTGGGCATGAGGAGGTGATGCCGGACGGGTGCTCCGGACGAAATGGTAACCGGGCCGGAGGCCGCAACCACGTGGGGGCGGACCGCACCCGGCAGCCGGTCGAATCGCGTAGATGGGACGAAGACACGCCGAAAGGGGCGCGGTTACCGCGCCATCCAAGAAAAATCGAACGAAGGAGAAGATAACGTGAAAAAACACTGGACCCTGAAGACGCTCCGCTTGCTCGCCTTTACCGCTCTCTTCGCGCTGATCGCAACCTCCGGCGCCTTCGCGGCGGAGACCGCGGCGGCCGACACCGAGACGCACGCATCGTTCATCGTCTCGCCGGAGTGGGTGAAGGCCAACCTGGACAAGGTCGTCCTGATCGATGCGCGGCACGTCTCGCTGTACAAAGGGCAGCAAGGGCATCTTCCCGGCGCGGTCAGCGCCGAGTGGACCTACTTCGCGAACATGACCGGAAAAGCCGGCGATCCGAAGTACGGCAAGGTGTTCGACGCCGCCACGATCGCGAAGAAAATCGGCTCGCTCGGCATCGACGGCAAGAAGCCGGTCGTCGTCTACGGCGACGGCGGCGACTGGGGCAACTCGGCGTTCGTGGTCTGGATCATGCGCATGACCGGTTTCAAGAACGCCAAGATCATGGACGGCGGCTTCACCGCCTACCGCGCGATCGGCGGCAAAACGTCCAACACGACCCACACCAACAAACCGATCACCTACCCCTACAACAAGTTCGACCCCTCGTACGTCGTCTCCACCGAGTGGATGAAGGAAAACCTGGGCGACCCGAACATCCGCATCGTCGACGCCCGCTCGGATAAGGAATATACCGGCGAGATCCGCCCCTTCGGCGAGCGCCGCCCCGGGCACATTCCCGGCGCTGTGAACCTTCCCTGGAACGAGGTTTTCACCGCCGATTTCAAAATCCTGCCGGAAGCGGAGCTGCAGGCCCTGTTCGCGAGCAAGGGCTTCACCAACAAAGAGCAGACGATCGTCTGCTACGACACCTCGGGCGTGCGCGGCGCGTTTATGACGATGGCCTTCCGGATCGCCGGATATAAGAACGCGCGCAACTACAACCCCTCTTACCACGCGTGGTGTGCCGACGCGGACACCGAAATCCGCCAGGGACCGACCCCCTAGGCCCAATCCGCAACATTCCCAAGGACCGGAGCGCCTCCGCGCCCTCCGGTCCTTTCCGTTCTTTTCCGAATATCCGTACAGGATACGCATCGCACCCGGCGAAGGAAACTATTGACATTTACCCGCACGGTCGGCATGAAATGCCATAATAGTTTGACAATTATAAAATGCTGGCCGATAATATCAACCATAACCGCGCCAAGGAGGCTGCTCTTGACATGAAACGATATCAGGCGGACGTGACCGTCCTCCCCAAGGACGGAGTGCTCGACATTCAGGGAAAGGCAGTGGAGAAAACGCTGGGCGCGCACGGCTACGACGCGGTCGGCGACGTGCGCGTCGGCAAATTCATCCGCTTTCGCGTGGATGCCGAAGACGACGCCGCCGCGGCCGAAACCGTGCGCGCCGTGGCGGACGACCTTCTGGTGAACGACCTCGTCGAGTCCTATTCGTACACGCTGGAGCCGCTGTCGTGAGAAGCGCCGTCGTCGTCTTTCCGGGAAGCAACTGCGACAGGGACGTACAGGCGGCGTTGCTCGACACGGGGCTCGGCCCGGTCGACATGGTCTGGCACGACGAGGCGATCCTCCCCGGGAAACCGGATCTCGTCGTGCTGCCGGGCGGCTTTTCCTACGGAGATTACCTGCGCTCCGGCGCACTGGCGGCGAAGTCCCGCATCATGGACGCCGTCTGCGCCCACGCCCGCAGCGGCGGCCTGACGCTGGGCATCTGCAACGGCTTCCAGATCCTCACGGAGGCGGGCCTGTTGCCGGGGACGCTGCTCCCCAACACCAGCCTGCGCTTTATCTGCAAGCCCTGCTTCCTGCGCGTCGAGCGCAACAACACGCCCTTTACGAAACTCTACACGGAACATCAGATCGTGCAATTTCCCATCGCCCATCACGAGGGCCTGTACTTCCTGCCGCCGGAGGAACTGAAGGCGCTGGAGGAACACAACCAGGTCGTCTTCCGCTACGCCGACCCGCAAACGCGCGAGGCCGGCGAGCCCCAATCCCCCAACGGATCCCTGAACGGCATCGCCGGAATCATCAGCCGGGAGGGCAACGTCCTCGGCCTGATGCCCCACCCGGAGCGTTCCACGTTCAAAAACCTGATCCGGGGCGTGGACGGTAGGAAATTCTGGCTGTCGCTGCGCGAACATTTCGGCGTCGGGGAGGATGCAAAATGAGCGAACGGACATATCGAGACGCCGGACTTTCGGACGTCGAGTACAAAAAGATCGCGGAGATCCTGGGGCGCGAGCCGAACGCGCTGGAGACGGACCTGATCGGCGTCATGTGGTCCGAGCATTGCAGCTACAAATCGACCCGCCGCCTGCTGGCGACGTTTCCCCAGGCGGGGAAGGCGGTCGTCCAGGGGCCCGGCGAGAACGCCGGCGTCGTGGATTGCGGAAGCGGCTGGGGCCTGGCCTTCAAGGTCGAGAGCCACAACCACCCCTCCGCCGTCGCCCCCTATCAGGGAGCGGCGACGGGCGTCGGCGGCATCATCCGCGACATCCTGGCGATGGGCGCGCGCCCGGCGGCCTCCATGGACGGGCTGTTCTTCGGCCCCCCCGATTCCCGCAAATCCATCGCGCTCGCCGAGGGCGTGGTCGAGGGCATCGCCGGATACGGCAACGCCGTCGGCGTCCCGACCGTCGGCGGCAAGACGTTCTACGACCGCTGCTACGAGGGCAATCCCCTGGTGAACGCCTTTTGCGCCGGGCTCGTCAAGCTGGACGCCATCGTCAGCTCGAAGACGGCGAAACCGGGCGACCTCGCCGTCCTCCTGGGCTCGAAGACGGGCCGCGACGGCATCGCCGGCGCTTCCTTCGCCTCCCGGGAGCTGGACGAGAACAGCCGGGAGAGCCGCCCGCAGATCCAGATCGGCGACCCGTTCGAGGAAAAACTGCTCATCGAGTGCTGCCTCGACCTGCAGGCCGTCGGCCTCATCGCCTCCATGCAGGACATGGGCGCGGCGGGTATCCTGTCGTCGTCCAGCGAGATCGCGCACAAGAGCGGAACCGGCATCGACATCCACTGCGAGCGCATCCCCCTGCGGGAGGAGATGCTGCCGTGGGAGATCTTCCTCTCGGAATCGCAGGAGCGCATGCTGCTGATCGTCAATCCCTCCCGCTTCGACGCCGTCAAAGCCGTCGCCGACCACTACGCGCTGGAGTGCGTCCCCATCGGCAACATCACGCCGGGCGACCGCTACCGCGTCTACCGGGAGGGCGAGCTGATCGCCGACCTCCCCATCGGCATCCTCGGCGACGCCCCCACGGTGGAATGGCCCTGCTCCGAACCGGCCGACATGCAGCCTCGCCGCACGCTCCCCGAGGATCTGCAAAGCGCGGACATCGGGCGCGAGCTTCTGGCCCTTCTCCGCTCCGCACACGGGCGGGAACGGCGCGAGATCTGGGAGCAGTACGACTGCCAGGTGCAGCTGCGTACCGCGGAGGAACCGGGCGCGCCCGTCTCCGTCATCCGCCTGCCCGATACCGACGGGCTGCTGGCCTTCGCCATGGAGGCGGAGCCGTGGAAGTGCCGGACGAGCCCGTACGACGGCGCGACGGAGACCATGGCGCAGGCGCTCAGGGTGCTGACGCTGGCGGGGGCCGACCCGCTGGGGATGACCAACTGCCTGAACTTCCCCTCGCCGGAGGATCCCGCGCGGTATTACGAACTCTCCGAGTGCGTGCGCGGGCTGGCCAACGTTTGCCGGGACATGGCCTGTCCCGTCGTCTCCGGAAACGTCAGCCTCTACAACGAAACCGCCCGCGGCGGCATCTACCCCACGCCGCTCGTCGTCGTCGCCGGGCTGATCTCGCATTGGGGCTACTACGTCCCCTGCGGCAACGCGATGGAGGGCGACATCGTCTACTTCGTCGGACCGCTCGCGGCATCCCTGGGGGGCAGCCGCTGGCAGGCGATGTTCGGCGGCGAGCTGCGCGGCGCCACCAACAAATACGACTATGAGGCGGAGCGTGCGTTCGCGGACCGCGCCCTGACGACGGCGCGCCGCGCCGGCGTGGAAAGCGCGCGCGTCGTCGCAGGCGGCGGCCTCGCCGTCGCGCTGGCCAAGGAAGCGATCATGTCGGACATCGGCATCCGGGCGGATTTCGGAGAGATGGACGCCGCCGAAGCGACGCGAACCCTGTTCGGCGAGGGCGGCCCCCGCGCCGTCTATATGGTGCACCCGGAGAACGAGGACAAATTCCTCTCCATCTGGGAAGGCTTTTCGGCGATCCGCATCGGCGAAGTCGGCGGCGATGCGCTCCGCATCGAGGGCATCTGCGACCTTCCCCTATGCGACCTGTGCGCCGCCTTTTTCGACGGCGAGTCTCTTTTGCAATGAGAGCGGGGTAGAAAAAAACCATGTGCGGTGTGTTCGGAGCGTACAGTAAATCGGATTCCGTCGCCGAGGAGGTCTATCTCGGCCTGACCGCCCTGCAGCATCGCGGTCAGGAATCCGCGGGTATCGCCTGGATCGACGGGGACAGGCGGGTCAACGTCGTCAAGGGCATGGGACTGGTGCACGAGGCGCTGAGCCAGGAGGACCTCTCCCGGACCCCCGCCACGGCGGCCATCGGGCACGTCCGCTATTCGACGGCCGGAGCCTCGATGATCCAGAATTCCCAGCCGATCTGCGCAAACTACGCGCAAGGACCGGTCGCGATCGCACACAACGGCAACCTGACGAACTTCCACACGCTGCGCGAGGCGCTCGAAAACCGCGGGGCCATCTTTCAATCCTCCTGCGACTCGGAGGTGATCCTCCAGCTCCTCGCCCAT
>DAIRUD010000011.1:0-17649 GCA_036803565.1 Synergistaceae bacterium
GCGCCTCGTTGCGGAACTGGCCGAACATACCGCCCGCATCGAGCGCGAGATCAACGAGGTCGCGGGCGAGGCGGTCAACCTGAACTCCCCCAAGCAGGTCGGCGAGCTGCTGTTCGGGCAATTGCGCCTGCCGGTGGTCAAGAAGACGAAGACGGGCTATTCGACGGACGTCAGCGTCCTCGAGGAACTGGCGCGCCTGCCGCAGCCGCTGGGGGAGGTCCCGGCGAAGCTGCTGGACTACCGAGAGAGCGCGAAGATGAGCTCCGGCTTCGTGCAGCCGTTTCTCAAGCACGTGGAGGAGGCGGCCGACGGCCGCATTCATTCGACCTTCCTGCAGGATGTGACGGGGACGGGGCGGCTGGCGAGCCGGGACCCCAACGTGCAGAACCTGCCGCTCTTCGGCGACTGGGCGGCGAAGTTCCGGCGCGCCGTCGTGCCGTCGGGGAAGGATCGAGTATTCGTCGCGGCGGACTACTCGCAGATCGAGCTGCGCGTGCTGGCGCACCTCTCCGGCGAGCAGCGCCTGCGCGAGGCGTTCCGGGACGGCCTGGACATCCATTTGCAGACGGCTTCCTGGGTCTTCGGCCTTGAACCGGAGGATATCACGCCGGAGCAGAGGCGCTTTGCGAAGACGGTGAATTTCGGGCTGCTCTACGGCATGGGAGCGCATGGACTGGCGGTGCGCGCGGGCATTACGCGGCAGCAGGCGGCCGGGCTCGTCGATCGATATTTCGCGGCGTTGCCCTCGGTGAAGCGATACATGGAGCGCAGCGCCAAGGAAGCGCGCGAGCGCGGATATACGCGCTCCGTCTTCGGGCGCATCCGCCCCCTCGCCGAGGTCTCGACGATCGAGGGACGCGGCGGCAACCCCATCGACCGCGTCGCCGTCAACACCCCGATCCAGAGCACGGCGTCGGACATCGCGAAGATCGCCCTGATCCGCTTCCACAAGGCGCTGGCGGAGGAATATCCGCAGGCGCGGCTCGTGCTGCAGGTACACGATTCCCTGATCTGCGAGGCCCCGGAGGGGGAGGCCGACGGCGTCGAGGCGTTGCTGGTGCGGACGATGGAGGCGGTCGAAGCCATCGACGTCCCCCTCAAGGCGGAACCGAAGCGTGGGCGTTCGCTGGCGGACGTGTAAGCCGATAACGCGCTTATATCGAGTTGCGATCAATGCATGGAGAAGCGCAATTTCTTGAACGGTCTGTGCGCGGGTTTACAGGATTGATGAAAACCCTGTCGCCCTCAACTCGGTATTCGCTGCTTGCGCGCGCGAGCGTGAGGTCGGGATCGACGAGTATGGCGGGGCCTGCGGCATTCGATCCGCCGGGCCTCGGCACCGTCGCATCACGGGGGTAAAAAATTTCTTTATTGAAAGCATGTTGAAAGAATCATTTTTACTGTTACACTGAAATGCCGGTGTCGCGCGCATTTCCCGAGATCGCTGGAGGTCCCGCGCGGCCGCACGGAAAGTGCCGGATATACAGCGCACCCCGCGTCTCGATCTTTCGCGGCGGTGCCTATCGGAATGACGGTGATAACGGTGATAGATGTGACGTCTACGAACGATGGAAACCTGCTGCGGAAAATCGCGGATCGATTCGAGGATTTTTCCCCCAAGCACCGGGCACTCGCGAAATATCTGCTGGAGCATTACCTCGACCTCGCGTACGTGACGATTACCGAATTTGCACAGAGTGCGGGCGTCAGCGAGACGACGATCGTCCGCTTCGTCTACTTGCTCGGTTTCAGGGGATTCACGGATTTCATGGCGGCGCTGCGCGCCGAGATCGAGAGGTCGAAGGCGACCTCCTCCGCCGCGATGTGCCGGTATACGCTGGAGCGGGGGCGGTATGATTTTCCGCGCGACGCGCTGCGCGCGGTCTTCACCTTGGAGATGTCCGTGATGGAGGAGACACTGGCGAAAATCCCCCCCGATTTGTTCGAGAAGGCCGTCGACGCCGTCTCCTCCGCGTCAAGGCTGGTCCTGATCGGTTGCGGGGCCAACCGGTGTCTTTCGCAGGCGGCGTATTTCGCGCTCAACGTCCTGCGTCCGAACGTCGCTCTCGTCGAGACCTTCGACCTGGCCGCCAAGGGCCTGGTCGAATCGATGCCCAAACAGGCGGTGTGCCTCGTTTTCTCCACGCCCCGCTACAACCGGGAGACGCAATCGGTCTTGGAATGCCTCGAGCAATGCCGATACAGGCCCTTTATCGTCGGCGTTACGGATTCGTTGTTGTCGCCGATCGCCCCCCACGCCGACCTAGTCTTGCAGGTCGCCGAGAAGTTCGTGTTGTTCACGGACGCCAACGCGGCGTATATGGCGCTGATTCACGCGCTGGCCTTTGCCCTGTATCTGAAGAACCCGGATTATTCGAAAAAGCGGATCGAAGCCTACGATACGTTCGTGAAAGAACATAATTTCTTCGTGCGGGATTACCTGGACCTGATCGATTTTTGATACCGAGTCGAGGGCGATCGGGCCTTAATCAATCCGGTGAGCTTGCTCATATCCAGTCCGGGAAATTGCTATTCTCGATCTATACAAATTGTGGCATTTTTTCGAGCAGGGCCTTGCACTGCGCGATCGTGGAATCGATAATCTCCGCCGCGCTGCGCACCTCTTTCACAAGGGGAACGATTTGTCCTGCCATAACCGCTCCGCCGAACTCGACATCGCCGTCCACCATCGCCTTTTTTAGCGAGCCGGAAGAAATTTCCCGGATCAACTCTGCCGCCACCGCGTCGCTGTTTTCGGCTTCGGCAGCCAGCAATCTCTCCGAGAGTTTGTTTTCAATCTGGCGACAGGGTTCGCCAGTGCTCATGCCCGTAACGACGGTGCTCATATCTCCCGCTTCGATGACAGCCGAACCCCATGCCGGAATATCCCCCTCCGACATGAATACTCCGCGGCTGTCCGGTGCAATCAGGACGTAACCGTGCGCCACCCAATAGGCGGGGTTGGGGCCTTCGAATTTATTCAGACCATCCTCCCAGGCGACAGGCACATCCATGCGGGTGGGGTGTCCAAATACATCGTTGGTCAGCCAGCTCGCGCGCTTGCCGTAGGAACTCCAGCCCATACGTCAAGCGCATCGGCCGGGGAGTCGAGGTGAACGACGACACCCTTGCCTATGATGTCATCGTCGAGGTTGGGCCGCAGAACGAGTTTTTGACTCACGAGCACACCTACGAGCACTTCCGCGAGGAGTTCTACATCCCCACGCTGAGCAATCGCAAATCGGTCGAGAGCTTCTTCGCGAACCTGAAAAAGGAGGCGGTCCACTGGGTTCATTTTCGTACGCGCGAAGAGGCTTGTGGTGCGATGTTCGCTTATATCGAGGGGTGCTACAACACGAAGCGCATTCAGAAGAGGCTGGGGTATCTGAGCCCTATGCAGTGGCTCGAACAATGGAACCGCAACAACTTAGGTGCAGCTGCTTAGATGACTGTCCGGAAAAGTGTTGACGACCCCATCGAGACACACTGACGTCTGCGGAAAGTTCGAAAAAATGCGTCGCACCCGAATGGAAATCGTATGCAAAAGAATGAAATAGGAGAGCGTCCGTAAATAGTGAAAACTTCCAAGTCGGTGCAAAAATAAGCAGCAGCGACTTGGAAGTTGTTCGTATGCATAGTAAAATACACGCCTGGATGGAACGAGCACTCTCTGACAGATCTGTCGTTCCCTCATTGATGAAAGAGTGGGGCGTCACTCTTTCTCGGGCAAATACCTCTTCTGACTACGAAACACTATGCTCGCATGCATCTTTTCTCGCCCCACCCTTAATCAAACACTCACAGACAAGCCGATTGCGCCGCTTTCGCTTTTGCTTGGACCACCAAGACTCCCCCGAACAAGAGAATTCCAACGGCAGAAAAAAGTAGCGGCAAGGGGAATATCAACAAAAGTGCCGCCGCCAAAAGTGCCGCCTGCTGCAACAGCGAAGTTCTTTCGACAACGTAACGCTCCGTAAAGAAAGCGAGAGAGATCAATCCGACAATCGAGGTGCCCACCACATCGACAACGCTCCAGAAATCGCCCATCAGCATCATCGCCGGCCGCATGACGAAGATGTACGGCAAGACGAACGCGGCAAGGGACATTTTCAGCGCATCAACGCAGGCCAGCACATAATTTGCGTTCGCCATCTTGGCGGCTACGATTGTTGACGGGGCGACCGGCGGTGTCAGGTTGGCGATCGCCGCGAAATAGAAGATGAACATGTGGACCGGGAGCACGGGGAGGCCGATGTTGATCAGCGCCGGTGCCGCCATCATCGCAAGAATGATATACGCTGCCGTCGTCGGAACGCCCATGCCGAAGATCAGCGTGAGCACCATCGTGATGAACAGGCAGATCAGCGGGTTTTCCTGTCCAATGCCCAATATCAGGCTGACCAGCCGATTGGCGAGGCCGGTTGCCACGATGCAGTTGGTCAGGATGCCGACGCTGGCCATCGTGGCGGCGACGCCGATACAGGCCATGGCGCCGTCGACCAGGCCGTCGAGGAGAGGTTTATAGCCGTCGAAACGGAGCAGCGCCTTCGGTGTCCTGCGCAGGAGCGTGGCAAGGTAGATCAACACCAACAGGCCGATGGAATACAGGGCGGCCTTCGTCGTGGAATAGCCCATGGAGAGGCAGGCGACGATCGAGATGATCGGGAGCAGGAAGGCAGCGCCCTCCCGCAGCGTCTTGGACAGGTTTGGAACCTGCTCCTTGGGGATCGTGAGCAACCCCACCTTCTTTGCACGCACGACGACGACAGCGGCGCAAAGAAGGTAGTAGAGCAGCGCCGGGATTGTCGCGTAGAGCGCGACGAGACCGTATGGAGTCCCTGTCAGTTCCGCCATGATGAACGCACCGACCCCCATGACGGGAGGCAGGATCATTCCCCCTGTGGAGGCGACGGAACAGACGGCCGCCGCAAACTCCGGTTTATATCCGCGCTCCGTCATCAGCGGCAGGGTAAAGGTGCCCGTTGCGGCGACGACCGCCACGGCCGAACCATTGATGGAGCCCATGAGACCGCTGGCCGCAACCGTTGCGAGTCCGGGACCGGCCCGGAATCGGCCACCGATCGCCAGGGCCACGTCGACGAAGAATTTTCCCGCCCCGGTCTTTGTCAGGAAACCGCCGAGCAGCATAAAGAGGGCGATAAAAGTCGCGGATGAGCCGAGAAGCGTCCCGTAGAGCCCGTTGAAACTCGTCGCCAGGGTGGCGAGAACGCGCTTTGCGGAGAATCCGCCGTGATACAGGATACCGGGCATGTATGGTCCCGCGAACATGTAGGCGATCCCGATGACCGTCAGGATGGGAATCGCCGGGCCGAACGTCGTCCGCGTCGCTTCGAGTACCACGACGATGAGGATTGCGCCGATCAAAAGGTCCAGTTGACTGGAGCGGCCGACTCGATACACCATTTCGAAGTAGTTGATGTGTACATACAGCGTACCGATCAGGGCAAGCACGAGCATCGCGGCCGGCAGCAACATCCAAAAGGGCTTTTTCCCCGCTTTTGCCGCCTTGTTGATCCCGGTCAAGAAAATCAGCACCAGCGAAAACATCAGGTGCAGGTTTTGCAGGATGACGGGATCCAAGACGCGGACGATGCTCGAGTAGAGCTGGAAAGCCCCCATCGCAAACGCGACGACATAGACAAGGCGCGACACGATCCGGCTTATTTTCTCATTCGTCAAACAAATTCACATCCTCGAATATCGGGGACGCCCCCGGCAAAGTCCCGGAACGTTCGGCGGAAGAATGCCGGATGGCGTTTGACCCCACAATCTCCCGCCGAACGAACGGAGCGCACGAGTCCGCGCGTAGCGGACAGACGATTCTACATCACGTATCCAGCTATTTTTTTACGATTTCTCCCACCGTGTATTCATCGTTCCAAACACCGATTTCCTTGTAGTACCTTGCTGCACCGGGGTGCACCGGGATGTTCTTGTCTACTCCATCCAGCGCCGTCTCCTTTCGGATCGTGGCTCCCAATGCGTGAAAGGAATCCATCTCCTGCGCATTTTCGAAGAGCGTCTTTGTGAAGGCGTAGACGACATCTTCCGGTACATCTGGGCGAACCGCCACATATTGCGTGTTGCCGGAGCTGACGATATCCTCCTTCAGCTGCTTCAGTCGAGTCGTCGCCGCTTCCTGGACGATACGGATCTGGAAAGGTAGCACCTTCTGCATATTGGCGATGGCCTCGTCGCTCTGGCCGAGGTAGCGAATCTTCACGCCGCCTGCGTCGAGCTCGGAGAGGTAGGCGGCCGGGAAGAAGCTGCTGAGATGCGCCACCATCGCGTCGACGGTGCCGTCTTTCAGCGCGTCGGGTGCCTCAGAAGTATTGATAAAAACTTTCTCAATGTCGTTCCACATGCCGTAACCGTAATCGAGGACGGAGATTGCCAATTGGTGTGGGCCGCTCTGTACCGGGGCGACCGCAACGCGCTTGCCCTTCAGTTGCTCGATGGAGGTAATGCCGCTGTCCTCGCGCACGCAGAAGATCGTTTGATTGGTAAAGGTTTTGCAGATCGAGTACATGACGATTTTACCGTACGGCTCCTGTCCCAGACGTGCTAGCTGCGAGACGTCGGGCGTCATGATCGCCAGTTCTGCGTCCTTGTCCTGAAGCAGGTAGGCGTTCTCCCCGGAACCTCCCGTGATGATGACCGACGTCCGGAGGTTCGGCAGGTGCTTGCTCACGACACTGCACATTGCGGAGCCCAGAATCTGCCCGTTGGAGCTCAAGGCCGTCGTCGCCATCCGCAGGTTGGCCTTGACCTTCGTCAGGTCCACCGCATCGGACGCCGCCGCCACATGCGCATGGAGGGCGATCGAAAGAATTCCCGCCGCCAGAAGCGCCTTCGTTGCCAAACGCCGTATCGTCGTCCTTGCTGTACTTTTTTTGTTCATCACTGTAAAACTCCCCTTTCTCATTCGAATAAAGCTGTCCGCTTCACGCGCGCGATATCGAAATGGACCGTCGACACAACGCGTTTACCCAAGTACCTTTTTCGGCGTCTCCACAATCATCGTCTTGATTTCATCGGGAGCGACGCCCTCGCCGAGAAGCGTTTCGATATAGAGCAACATCCCTTCCGCCGGACGCTCTCCGCTCACCTGCCCCCGGTCCGTCGCAAGGTAGATACGGTCAGGGCCGACCTCACGAATAGAGGCGGCCATATATTCGCCGGTGACCATGCCCATCGCGATATTGATCCAATCCTTTTCGATCAGCACGCCCTGATCGGCCAGATCCTTCTGTACCGCCACCGGTGTGGGCGTCAGCTCGAATTCGGGGTGGGTCAGGACCATGCGGACGCCCGCTTTACGTCCCTCCGAGCAGACGGCGATGGTTTCCGGCATCGTCAGATGGCCGGTCGATAGTGCGATGTCGTATTGTTTCGCAACGTCGAATACGTCGTAGACGCATTTCTTGAGCTCCCCGTTTTCCTTGAGGACAGTGATCCCCTCGCGTTCCCGAAATCCTGCGTGTCCTTCGTGCGCGATATGGTTCCGCGCATCCTTGGTGGGCATCCATACCATCTTTGCGCCCAGTTTGGCCGCGCTTTCGACGGCATATGGATTGATCCCTCCGACCGAGTGATTGAGGACGATGCTTCCGTAAAGTGTCGTCCGCGTTCTCGATGCCAAGTTCTGCATTGCGGCACGGCCGCTGGTCGGTTCGTAATGATTTTTCACCAGCACACCGGCCATTCCCAGCGCATCCGCCTCCGCGAGGAGTTCCTCGTCGTTCAGACTGCGCGCCTGGCTGCAGGGAGCGGCATGGACGTGCAGGTCGAAGGCGCCCCGCACCAACTCCAAAGCGATGTTACGAACGGATTCCCCCATTCAAACCTCCCTTCCTCTCTTTCAGAGAACAACAACGAGACGCCGACCCTGTCGGCGGTGTTGACTATAAAAAGCAGCGCTTTGGAGAGTCTGGTTAACCAATATCAATCATAGGTTGCCTTGATCCTATCACAGTGAGCATAAAAACGCAAGAGATCACAAAGAAATATAAATATCGCCAAAACAAATCAAGTAATTAAATATTTTGATAAAATGTGCGTTGCGCATTGCTTTAATGTGAATATAGAAAGTTCAAGTCCGTCATTTGTTTTTTACTTCAAATCGCGCGCGAGTGTCCCTCCCGTGGAGTATTTTCGAGTGTTTGATTTTGGGAAATTGCATGGTATAATTTCTTCATCTGGTTGATCAATGTTAATCTGAAGAGGAGTGGGGAAATGACTATCGCATTCATCGGCCTGGGCATCATGGGCAAGGGCATGGCCTTGAATATGCTGCGGAGCGGTAACCCGATGATCGTAAGCGACATCGACACGTCGCGGTTCGCCGTATTCGAAGAACAGGGTGCGAAGGGAAGCCGCGAGATGGAGGAGCTGGCTGCCGCGGATATCGTCTTTCTCAGCCTGCCCGGTACCGAAGCCGTCGAAAGCGTCGTCTGCGGCGAAAACGGTCTGTTGCCGCATCTCCGGGAGAACGCGATTGTGGTTGATCTCAGTACGATCAAATACAACGCGACGTTGGAGATTGGGAAGCGCCTGAGGGCAAAGGGCGTCTATTTCCTGGACGCTCCGGTTTCGGGCATGGAGTCGCGGGCGAACGACGGCACGCTTACGGTGATGTGCGGTGGGGACGCCGCCGCATTCGAGCGCGTAAAGCCTCTCTTTGGGTGCATCGGCAACAAGATTCTTTACATGGGCGAACTCGGTAGCGGGCAACTGACGAAGCTGATCAATCAGGTTCTCTTCGACATCAACGCGGCAGCGTTGGGGGAGATCCTGGCCATGTCCGCAAAAATGGGCCTGGACAGCCGTAAGGTCGGCGAGGTCGTCAACAGCGGGACGGGAAGAAGTTACGCGTCGGAGTTCTTCGCCCCCCGCGTCCTGAAGCGAAACTTCAAGGAAGGTTATCTGATGAAGCACGCATACAAGGACCTTGTCAGCGCGGCGGAACTCGGTGCCAACCTCGTCATCCCCATGCCCGTGCTGGCCGCGGCGACCGCGACCTATCAGTCCGCGTTGCTCAACGGCTGGGGAGATTGCGACAAAGGCGGCATGATCCAGGTTTACGAAAAGCTCCTCGGCGTTCGCTACGAGGAAGTGGAGGGGAGCTAATATGGGCAGGCGGGGCAATCCCAAGGACATGACCGAGGCCTACTTTGTCGGCCTGATGGCCTCGGCCGGTTATCGAAAAAAGGATTTGCAGAAACCGATCATCGGGTTGGTGAACTCCTGGACCGATGCCAACCCGGGACACAAACCGCTGAAAGAACTGGCTGGGTACGTCCGGGAGGGCATCTGGGCCGCCGGAGGTGCCCCTGCGGAATTCTGCGTCCCAGCGCCCTGTGACGGTATGGCGCAGGGCGCAGGCATGCACCACGTTCTGCCGCAGCGCGACCTGATCGCCGCCTCCACGGAAGCGATGGTCTCCGCGCACGGTTTCGACGGCCTGATCTTTCTATGCTCCTGCGACAAAGTCGTTCCGGGGATGCTCATGGCCGCCGCACAGCTCGACCTTCCCTGCCTCTTTCTCACGGCGGGTTCCATGCTCCCCTATCGCGAGGGGGGAAAAACCTTCTGCACCTCCGATCTCAAGGAGGCGATCGGCAAGTTCAAGAACGGCGAAATCAACGAAGAGACCTTCGACCGCTGGCAGATGAACATGTGCGCCTCCGGCGGCACCTGTTCGATGTTCGGGACGGCGAATACCATGGGGACGTTCCTCGAGGCGGTCGGCCTCGCCCCCTTCGGCTCGGCGACCATGCTCTACTGCGAGGGGGAGAAGGTGCGCCAGGCCCGCGAGGTCGGCGAACGCATCGTCGCGCTGACCCGCGAGGGGCTTTCCTTCTCCCGCTTTATCGGTCGCGAGGCGATCGAAAACGGCATTCGTTACGTCTCCGCAACGGGCGGATCGACGAATGCCGTACTGCATATTCTCGCGCTTTGCCGTACTATGAATCTGTCCCTGAATCTCGCCGATTTCGACGGGATTCAGCGCTCCGTGCCGGTGATCGCCAAGTTCAAACCCTCCTCCCGCTACAACATCCACGATTACCATATGGCGGGGGGGGTGCCGGCCGTGCTGCATACGCTTCTTCCGCGCCTTCATGCGGGCGCGCCCTTGGCGGCGGAGGGTGCGACGCTCGGGGAGAGCGTTGCGAAACTTCCACAGGAGATCGACCGGGAGGTGATTCGCCCTCTGGAGGCACCGCTGCATTCGGACGGTTGTTTCGGTATTCTGTCGGGCAACCTTGCTCCTGGGGGGGCCGTCGTCAAGAAGAGCGGTGTCGAGCGGAGCATGTTTCGCCACAAGGGGCCTGCGGTTGTCTTCGATTCAGAAGAGGCGGTCAGGGAGCACTTCCTCAACGACACCATCGCGCCGGGTTCCGTCCTGGTCGTCCGCTACGAGGGCCCGAAGGGCGGCCCCGGCATGCGCGAGCTTTCCATCCCGGCGGCGATGCTGGTGGGGATGGGGCTGCATACGTCCGTCGCCATGATCACCGACGGGCGTTTTTCGGGGGCGACGCGCGGTCCGTGCGTCGGGCACATCACCCCGGAGGCCTGGGAGGGCGGCCTGATCGCGCTTGTAGAAAACGGCGACATCGTGGAGATCGATATGCATGAGAACACGCTGACGCTCCATGTGCCCGCCGATGAGTTGGAGCGGCGCCGGGCGGAGTGGAAAAGGCCCGAAAAGAATCTCGCCGGGTATCTCGCCGCCTACCGTGCTGGTGTCCGCGGAGCGGAAGATGGGGCCGTCTGGTTCTATCGGCCGGAGGGGACGCGCGCTGAATGAAGAAACGAGCTGTTGCATAGGGAAAGGACGTGTAGGAATGGATCACAGGGGGACAGCGAAACGGATGGTAGCGGGATCTATCGACTATCATATTCACGGGGGGCCGGATATCTTCCCACGCCTGTTGAACGATATCGAAATCGCACAGCGCGCGAAGGGCGCGGGTATGCGGGCGGTGCTTCTGAAATCCCACAGCGAATGTACCGCGGCGCGTGCGTCGCTGGCGAGCTACGCGACGGATTTCTCCGTCTACGGGGGTATCGCGCTGAACCACTCTGTCGGTGGATTGAACCCGGAAGCGGTTCGCGTCGCCGTCAAGATGGGGGCCAAGCAGGTCTGGATGCCCACGATCCACGCGGAGCACTATCTCAAGGCGATGGACAATGTTCCTATGTTCGCCAAGCAGCTCAAGGGCAGCAACATCAGCGGCATCAGCCTGCTGGACGGCGGCAGGGCGCTGAACGATGCGACGAAGAGAATTATCGATATCGTTGCGGAGGCCGACATCGCCCTCGCTACCGGGCACATTTCCATCGATGAGGCGATGGTCCTCATCGAGGCCGCACACGCTGCCGGCGTGAAGAAGATCGTCGTCACGCACCCGACTTCGCCGATGGAGCACTATTCCATACAGGATATGAAAGACGCACTCTCGCGGGGGGCATCGATGCTCGAACATGTCGTCAACGACACGACTCACCAGATGAAGAACCCGATTCCCTCAGCCGTGATCTCCGATGCCATCAAGGCGACCGGTGCGGAGAACACGATCATGAGCACGGACTGCGGTCAGGTGATCAACCCGGAACCGGTCGTCTCCATGGAGAATTTCATCTGCCTGATGCTGGAGGACGGAATACCGGAAAGCGACATCCACACTATGACCCGAGACAATCCGGCCAAAATGCTTGGAATCGAACCCGAAAACAAGTGAGCGTTGAAGTAAGCGAAGTAAGCATTGTGTGAGCGGAAAAGAGCCCCCGGGAAGCCCGTTTTTCGACGGTATGTTTGTCGAGGGTGGAGTAGTAGCCTTACGAAGTGAATACGCCCTGAGAGCGAGCCGTCGGGGCTATGTCGCCGACAGCAAAGGAGAAGCATGATGAATCGAATTACGGAAGCATTGGCGGACCTGGATGACGATCTTGTGGCCGACGGGCTGAGGGAAGCGATGGATGCCGGCGTGCCTGCCGTTGAAATACTCGAACGGCTTCAGAAAGGTATGGAAATTGTCGGAGAGCGTTTTCAGAACGGGGAGTATTTCCTCGCCGAGATGATCGTCGCCGCCAATATCTTCAAGGAAGCCGCCGCATCGCTCGACAATTACCTGGCAGTTTCGGAAAGCGCCGGAGAATTGGCGGAAAAACCTGTTTTCGTTATCGGGACGGTGAAAAATGATATTCACGATATCGGGAAAAACATCGTGGCGACGATAATGAGTTGCAGCGGTTTCGAGGTGATAGACCTCGGCGTCGACGTTCCCGCCGCAACGTTCGTTCAGACGATCCGCGACCGGCGGGTGGACATCGTCGGACTGAGCTGTCTCCTGACGACTACGTTCGAATCCATGAAGGAGATCGCCGCAGCGATCAGGTCGGAGGCGCCGGACCTGCCGATTTTGATCGGCGGTGGGCCGGTGGACGATAACGTCCGCCAATATGTTGGTGCGGATCAGTATTGCGCCAATGCACACGAAACGGTGCAGGCATGCAAAGCGAGGTGTGGTTTGCAATGATTCGCGAGACGATGACGCCCGAGGAACGCCTGGAGGCGACACTCGGCCTGAAGCCGGTCGATCGCGTATGCTGCGCCCCGATGATCGGGCAATATGCCGGTCAATACGCGGGGATTACCAACAGAGAATTCGTGTGGGACTGGGAGAAGTGCATGGCGTCGGTCGATCGGCTGCATGCCGACTTTCCGGTGTGGGACTGCAACGGTTCCCTAATCGAACTGCGGTACGGCCCCGCGACCAAACTGGCGGGGGGGTGCCGCATCAAACTCCCCGGAGAGGACCTGCCGGACAACGCGGAATACCAGATGCACGAAACGGAGATCATGACGCAGGGCGATTACGCGATCATTGAAAACGAGGGTTTCGCGGAATACCAGAATGTCTTTTTGGAACGCTCGCATGGCGTATCGCGGGAACAAGTGGAAGAGGGCAAAAAACTAATGCACGAGAAAAGCCTGTCGGCGATCGAGCGCACGCGAAAGCGTGGGCAGAGCGTCTTATGGGGCCCCTCGTACGGCAACCTCCCCTTCGACGCGTTCTCCATGATGCGCTCGATCGAAAGTTTCTACATGGACATGCACAAATTGAAGGACAAGCTGTTGGACTACTTGCAGGCCGCCAACGATCACCTGATCCGTAGTGCCGTTGCCGCCGCGGATCGTTCCGGGATTCGCCGCGTTTTTGTCGGCGGCATGCGCGGCTCCGGGCAGTTCATCGCCCTGCGACATTTCGACCGTTTCGTCTGGCCCTTTTTCAAGCAGATGATCGAAGCGTTTGCCGCGCAAAACATCGTGACGGTCCTGCACCTGGATTCCGACTGGACGAAGAATCTGGAGTATTTCCTGGAGCTTCCTCCAAAGAGTTTCGTCATGCAGCTGGACAGCGCCACGGATATCTTTAAAGCCAAGGAGATCCTACGGGGACATTGCTGCCTCATGGGAGATGTGCCCGCGGCTCTGTTGACCGTGGCATCTCCTTCGGAGGTCGACGAGTACTGCCGGAAGCTGATCGACGAAGTCGGACGCGATGGCGGGTATTTCTACAGTGTCGGCTGTGCCACCCCTTTTAACGCGAGGCATGAAAACATGCGTGTTTTCTTCGACGCCGTTGAAAAATACGGCGTATATTGCTGAAATTGCACGCGTTGACGCAGAAAGCCGGTCATTATAGAATACGGTGCGTAGAATGAAAGTCGTACTATTCGGCGGTTTCCTCGGTTCCGGCAAGACCAGCCTAGTGATGCAGGCGGCGCGGCATATTTCCGCGGATGTAGCGTATCGTTCGTCCGGCGACAAGCCGCCCGCCGTCGTCATAATCGAAAATGAAATCGGCGAAGTCGCATTGGACGCCGGCTTCCTGGCGACCGGCGGCTATGAGGTGCGGAATCTGTTTGCCGGATGTATCTGCTGTACGCTGGCGGGAAATCTTCTCGAGTGCTTCGACGAAATCGTCGCAAGTGAGCGGCCGGATTGGTTGCTGATTGAGGCGACCGGTATGGCTTACCCTGAGAAGATTGCGGAAGCGCTTCGCAGGTATCGGGGAATTTCGCCTCGTGTGCTGACGGTTGTGGACGCAAAACGGTGGCCCGATTTGTTCGAGGCTTTGGAGCCGTTGATCGTAGGACAAATTCGGGGGGCGGATGCGATCCTCGTCAACAAGACGGACGGGCTTTTCCCCGCGGCACTCGTAGCATTGCGGACGACGCTTACGGATTTGTTCCCGGCGAAACCCGTGGTTTCGCTCAGTGCTTTGGATATCGTGGCTCCGGAGATATGGAGGCAGTTGCTGCCATGAAGCCGTCTCCCCATGCTTACCGGCGAGAAGAGCATAATGGTGCGGCACCTGATTGTCGGAGCGGCGTAGAATATGGTTTCGCGTTGCATGTACACGTTCATGACGGAGCCAGCATCGTCACGGTGGAGGGAAGCATACCGGCGTTTGCCGTGAATGTCCCTCAATCTCTGCGGCAACTCGTTTCTTTTGTGATCGACGAGGTCCAGGCGGGCAAAGGTCTCATCGGGCATGTAAAGGCATTTGCGACGGATAACGGGGCGATTTGCTGGGTTTCGGGGACCGGTGCGGATCTGTGCTCGAAGCGGGTGGAACAAGCGGACGCCCCCTCTTCGGAACCCTCTTTCTCCTTCGTCGCCATCGTTTTTCGCATGTCTCCGGCGGTATTGGAGCGCATTGTACGACAGGGCTTGCAGTTATGGGGCAACAAGGGACGTGCTATGGAGAAGGGGAGCATGAGCGTTTGAACGAGCAGAGACAATCTCTCATCCGAACGATATATTCCGCGTTGAAGAACGGGGAGATCACGCGAGGCGACCAGATCTTTTCCGAACGGGAGTTGATCGAAAAATTCGGCGTAAAACGCGGATTGCTTCGCGAAGCTCTGTTGTGCCTCGACGCTTTCGGCATCATCGAAATCAGAGAGCGCCAGGGGATGTTTCTCAGCAAAAACGGGCCGGAGTCTCTGGCCAGCGGGTTGGAATTTCTCTCCGCGAACTCTCCCATTGAAATCATGGAGCAAACGTTCGAGGTACGCCTGATGATGGAGACGCAAGGAGCGGCACTTGCGGCGGAGCGGCGCTCGGAACACGCGGCGCTCTTGATCCGGGCCGAAAGGGACCTATACGAAAAGCTCATGACGCAGGATCATCCCTCTCGGGCGACGCTGGGGTTCCAGCACAACCAGATTCTGCATAACATCATCATGGAGGCCGCGGGCAACCAGGTTCTACACGAAGCGTCGCGCGGCGTGCTGACGCTGTACCGCAACGCCTTTTCCGTCTTGGGCAGCAACAACTTGCGTTTTCAGCCGTATGCCCTCTGGTTTGACGTACTGGCGCAGGAGCATATCAATATCGCCGACGCGGTCATCGAAAAAGACCGCGATCGCGCCTACTATGCAATGAACCTTCATCTCCGGAACTCAATGGAGCGAAACAAACGGACGCTCTCTAAAGCGCCACTATTGCTTTTCGACGATAATTTCAACGAAAAAACATCAGAAAAAGAAACCGTGCCAGATGAGACGACATACGGCTTTTTATTGAATCAATGAACTGGGACATCACGCACGTAGCCTGTTGTACACTCCACATGGATAAGGAAACCCTCGACACACAAGCTCTTTCGTATTTCTCTCGGATATGCCGTTTCGGGCAATCAAACAAAACACGGGAACAAGCGTACCGACACGGTTTGGCATTGCGCGAGCGAATCGATATAAATCCATGTGCGACCTATCGTTTTCTCAAGCCTGTATGGTCGGGACGAGATTGTATGAAACTGGAAAATCTTATTTTCTACGCCTCTGTATTTTCCAAACTCTCCGCGAAAAAAATCCATTGGGTCACCCCCTACATTTTGACAATAGGAATTCACGTGTCTCCGTCAAATCGTCCGCTTGACTTTTTTTACACCGATGCCTGGGGCACTGCGTATATTGACGCGGCTAGAGACGCTCTAAAAGAACACGTTGTACGCATTGCCAGGCAGAAGGGGCTATTCACCTCCGAATCAATCGCCCCGGGGTTTTATGGAATGCCGTTGGGGCAAAACAAGCTTTTTTTCGAATTGCTTGATGGTGATGTGTGTGGAGTTAGCCTCTCCGCCGGAGGGCATCTGGTGCCCCCGAAGAGCTGTACCGGACTTTTCCTGCATTCCCAAGACACGGCAATTCATCTTCCGGTGGGTTGTGCTTCGTGCATTGGGGGCAAGGCTGGCTGCACTTATTGTCAAATTTCGAAATATTAACGATAAGAAAATCAAACGTTGTTCGCGAAATTGAAAAGGGAATAGGCAGAAAGTTATTTACCCGGATTTGCGCCTTCCAGGGACTTGTGCGGTTTTGTCCGGTTGGTACCTTGAGAACCGTAAAAGCAACTGATTAAACTCCTTCTCAGCCAAGAAAGCCGGGGAGTGCAAAAGATGGAAGAAGGCCGAAGGATGAGTATCCGCACAGACAGACAACCAAGTACGATTGGCATTGCCGTAAAAGTATAGAAAAAGGCTTCAAGGGAAATCCCCTGAAGCCTTGGTATTTCTTGGTGGGTGATAGAGGAATCGAACCTCTGACCTCTTCCGTGTCAAGGCGGCAGAGCGTGATTTTTTACGAGAAATTCTGAGTAATTAGAATCACGTAAACAGGCATTCATACAGTATTTATATCCATTCTGCGAAAATCTGTATTGACTTCAAATATCCCCAATTTATAATAGTCAGGAGGAAATATGGAGGAAAAAAACACGCGCTTTAGATAGGAGGAATGGGGATGCAAAATAAACTCACTCATTCATTTGTCCAAAATATCACGTCGAAGAAGGGGTTGCTCCGAGTACGAGATACCCTTTTGACGGGACTCATTCTCTACGTGAATTACGGCGGAAAAAAGACATATTTTGTGGATTATAAGCGGCTGAATGGAAAGAGAGCAAGTCACAAAATTGGCGATGCCAACCTTTTCACCGTAGCCGAGGCCAGAGAAAAAGCGCGCGAGTTTCTCACTACGGTAGCAGAAGGGAAAGAACCAACTGCGCCCGGAGAAATGCTTACTTTCGAGCGCTTCTTGGAGGAAATATATGGCCCATGGGTTACAGACAATCGAAAAACCGGACGCGCCACCTATGAGATGCTGAAGTCGAGCTACAAATTCCTCTCCGATACCCCCATCGACAGAATCTCCATCGTTCAATTGGAGCAGTGGCGAACCCGCAGAAAGAAAAAAGATGGCGTCAAATCCTCCACTCTAAACCGCCTGGTTGGTGCTCTTAAATCGTCACTAAACTGGGCAGTAAAACGTGGAATGCTTGAAGCAAACCCCATCTCAAAACTAGAGCAATTATCGGAACGTGATTCTGTCAGCAAAGTTCGATATTTGACCGAAGACGAGAGAGCACGCTTAATGAAAACGTTGGATGATCGTGAAAAAGAAATTCGCCGCGCCCGAGATAGCCACAACAGGTGGTGCAAAGAAAGAGGCTTGGAAACCATGCCCTCTCTGGCCAACAAAGAGTTTGCCGATCACCTGAAGCCCGTTGTCATTCTGAGTCTGAATACCGGAATTAGAAGGAACTCCATG
>DAIRUD010000012.1:0-17518 GCA_036803565.1 Synergistaceae bacterium
GTTCTTCAAGCGGACCCATAGCGATGATCGGATCAAATGTGACACCAAAAGCCTCTGCCATTAATTTTGTTGACCCCAAAAATCTTTCCTTTAATCCGTCTTCATCGCAAATAATCGCAGAAGTTGGATCAATTGGTTTAGGTAAGTCGGTCGGTGATAGCCCTGGGAACAAAACCGGTATGAGCAACTTGCTTGCGAACCATGCGGCAGCGAGTTCGAACATTACCCATGATGATGTGAGGCTTTCGCGGCTGATGAGTCCCCACACGACATTGCTGTCGTTAACGTATTCTTTCAAAGCATCCGGGATATTCTTCCCACCATCGATGTCTCGCCCAGGAACCGAAGTGCAGGTGATTGGGATACCATGACCGAATATGCCACTGAGGAAAGTCACAAGAGCTTTGGCTTGATCTTTATTGTCTTTCGAATGACTGATGAAAATTCTATTTACATGCTTTGTGCTTTTCGCGCTCCCCATCCCAACACCCCCATCAAGCACCCTTCTCCTTCAGAAGTGTCCCCAATTGTTTCTGGTCAGAAAGATATTCGTAGGCCTTCCTCAATTGATTCTCGTCCATGCCGTCCAGCAAAGCCGCCGCTGCGTATTTGCGGGGGTCGCTGGCAATCCTCTTCAGCACCTCGATTTCGGGGTCGTTTTCCATTTCTTCAAGGTTGGGGTTAGGGGACGGGTTATCCGTCTCGCCCAAGAGGTAGCCAGTGGTTGTGCTCAATGCAGCGGCGATTGCTTGCAGAGTATCTACAGCGGGTTGGCGCTTATCATTTTCAATTTCGCTGAAATACCCACCAGTGATATTCGCCTTCTCGGCGATATCCTGTTGCCTCAACTTATTTTTTTTCCTCAGTTCTTTCAGGCGGCTTCCCAGTGTATTCATAGTACGATTCTTACAAATAGATAAGTTTTATGCAAACCGGGGTTAGATGGATTATTGTTAGCTAAAAACTGAATTAACCGTTGACATATTACATATAGTTAAATATCATACGTGCCAAGGAGGTGAGCAGCATAAGAAAAAGAAGACATCTCTTGATACGCAAAGCAAGTGAGCTTGAAGCGCTTGGCGTGGAGTACGACGAGAAGTGGTGGCAATTTATGTACCCCGGCAGCCCCGTTCGAAGGCTTTCTTACGTAGGCAAAGTAACCTCATTCGTCTGCGAACTCGAGCCAGAAGAGTACGCGGAGTTGGAAGAAACAAAGCGTCGGTTTTACGAAATTGCTTCTCAGATAGAAAAAGGTGACAAGGAGGTGAAAGGGATATGGAGGAAAACAAAGAGGTTATGGCGAAAGTTGGAGAGCCGTTACTACCGGTTATCGCTGAAGTTGACCGAATGGGTCCGCAGGATCGGTCGCCGCTTGTCGACATTCGGAAATTGAAGAAACTACGCAAAGAGTTAAATTTTAGGCAAGTTGATATTTCCGAAAAAGCACATATAACGGCAGGTTACTACTCCGAGATCGAAAACGGTAATCGCCAGCCTGCTCTCGACACACTTCTCGCTATTGCCAAAGCGCTCGGGACGCATGTCAATAACCTATTGGTCGACCCTGGGTATCTGGACCCTCCCCAGCCCTCGACCCCGAGCGAGGAAGCCGGAACAGCGGGGGAGAGGGCGAAGCCGAAAGGCCCGAACGCTACGCAAGCAGCATAGAAGAAGCTGCGGAGTTCGGAGAGGCGATGGAAGACCTGTTGCCGATCCTGACCGACAGGGCCGAGTACCGGGCATTACTGCTCGACTTGGCGGACAACGGCGAGATCAACGACGAAGTGAACCAGGATAAAACGGTACGTTGCGCAATCGCCTTGATCGAATCGCTACCGCCGGAGAGGCGGGAGGAATTGAGGAAAGCGATCTGAGCAAGATGTCCCACCGCATCACCAACCGACTGCCGCAATTGCGGCGAGGGTGTAGGCCTTCGGGGTCGGAGGAACCATGACAACCAACATCACTTTCACCGACCTGTAGTGACGACAAAAACAGGCCGGACCCCGAGCGGGAGCGGCGAGGGTTGCCCGGCGACCCGTGTAGATCGCGATGATGGGGTTCAGAAAAGGAGACGTTAATCATGATCGGAATTACGCGTGCTGGAGAAATTATTACAGGTGAATCATTCGCCGGAATCGAGCTTGTCGCCGTAATCCTCACCAAGGCCGACGACAAGCCCGAAGTCGTAGATTGCCTCAGGATGAACGTTTTCCCGAGATTGATCGGTGAAGTTCAGCACGAGACGCAGTGCCAGGCCGAGGATTTGTGACGTACATGTCGCAGCCATTCCCCTCTGCCGAATGGACGAGTTGGACAACGTCATAAAAGATCTCAACGCCATTCTCGTCAACCATAGCAATCCAGTCCCCAGATTGAGGCATGTACTTAAAGTGCTTGGTTCCAAGACCCTTTTGATCTTTGCCGGAAATGTCAATTACCAAAATGTTATGCAATCGTTTCACCTCCTTTCTGTAAATCACAGTTTATCAGAAGGTGAGAGGGCACTTTGACAATCGAAATCACTTTTTTTGGCTTGCAGTGACGGACAAGAAAGCGAAGCCGACCTCAAGAGCGGGGAGCCGCGAGCGCGAGTTCGCAATGACCGGCGATGAGCTGCCAGGACGGGGGTGAAATGACAGAAAGGAGGTGCCGCCGTTGCGCTTGATCAGTGCCAAAACCTGCGCGGCGTTGTTCGACGTCACGACCACAACTTGGCGCGACTGGTGCAAGTACGACCCGACTGCGCCGCAGCCCGTTATCAGCACGGGGCAGGGGATGAACTTCGCGCGGTGGTCGTGGCACGAGGTCCAGAAGTACATGCGATTACTGATCAAAGAGAAGCGTTCTGGCTACATCAAGGAGGCACATCAAAAAAAGAAAGGGGAGAAGGCCGCATGATCCTCGCAGCACTGAAACGGCGCCGCAAGCGGAGGGCGTGGGAAATAGAGCAGGAACGGAAACGGAGCGGCCGAATCGACTTACTCCGCGCGTCTTTCAAAACCACTTGTCTCGACAAGCCGAACGACAACGCGAGGCTCCGCGAGTGGTGCGAGAAGCGCAGGCAGGAGATCCGCGAGGCTGCATCCGAACAGGCGAAAGCCGCAGTCATAGAGCAAGTGTTCCCGGAGCGAAGGGCGATGCAGGGATTTTACGAGTGGCGCGGGTACTGCGCGCGGGTAGGGCAGTGAGTTGATCTTCTCCCAAACCTTCTATCCCACCCCGCCGGACCTCGTCGAAAAGATGCTCGGGAAGGTGAATTTCGAAGACGTTCGGAATGTTCTGGAGCCCAGCGCCGGGAAAGGAAACATCGCACTGGCTCTGGAAGAGATGAAGAATCATCACTTCTACATCGAGGGTAGGCGCTATCCGGTCGAGCGAAATTACGCCATCGATACTATCGAGATCGACGAGAACCTCCGCCACATTCTCACAGGACACAAACTTCGCGTCATCCACGACGACTTTCTCACCTTCGAGACATTCAAACAATATGATCTCATCGTCATGAACCCGCCGTTCGACGAAGGCGACAAGCACCTTCTGAAAGCGTTGGACATTCTCAAGCGTGGCGGTCAGGTCATATGCCTCTTGAACGCGGAGACGGTGCGAAACCCGTACACAATGACACGGCAGGAGTTGATGCGGCGGATTCATGAGCTAGGCGGTGAGGTCGAGTTCCACCAGGATGCTTTCAGTGCGGCCGAGCGGAAGACCGATGTCGAAATCGCCCTCGTCAATGTGACGATCCCGAAGGTCAAGGACGAGAGCATCATCATGGATCACTTCCGCAAGGCCCAGGAGAAAGCGGCATCCAAGGGCATTCGCAAGGATATCGTTGCCAGCGACCGCATCGAAATGCTCGTGACGCAGTTCAACGAGACGGTGACGCTCGGGCTCAAGCTGCTCGAAGATTACAGTGCCTTGGAGGGAGTTCTGCTCCCTTCCGGAGAGTATTCGAAGCCTTTCATCGAAGTGAGCGTCAACGGTGGTAAAGACCATTACAGCGTTCGAAATAAGTTCGTGGAAGCGGTCCGCCTGGCGTACTGGCAAATGCTTTTTGAATCGCCGGAAATCACGAACCGCATGACCTCGAACCTACAGGAAGAACTTCACCGGCGGGTCGATCAATTCGCGGATTACGATTTTTCATTTTTTAACATCTTCCAGCTTCTTGAGGACCTGTCGCGGCGGACATCGAAGGGCGTCGAGGAAACGATACTCAAACTCTTCGACGATTTTCTGCGGTATGCGCTGCATGAAGGATCGTCGAACGTTCATTACTTCAACGGCTGGAAGGCGAACAGCGCGCACAAAGTCGGGAAGAAGGTCATCGTTCCATGGTTGCGAGCATTCAGCGAATGGGACGGCAGATTCCACCCGGATTACACGGTTTTGTCCCGCCTCAGGGATATCGAGAAGATTTTCGACTTTCTCGATGCGAAACGCACGGATCACGTCAATTTGGATGCAGTGATGCAAAAGGCCGAAGACGCCGGGCAAACCAGAAAAATCCGCACCAAGTATTTCGAAGTCTCGTTCTTCAAGAAGGGAACTTGTCACCTGGAATTCCTCAACCTCGAACTTCTCAAAAAGTTCAACCTCTTCGGATCACAGCGGAAAAATTGGTTGCCGCCTTCCTACGGGAAGAAGGCATACCAGGAGATGGAACCCGAGGAACAGGCGGTTGTCGATTCCTACGAGGGCAAGGCGAGTTACGCGGATGTCATGTCGGACCGCGAGTATTTCATCGTTCCCGCAGGCGGTTTTGCGATGTTGGGTGCCGGCGGAGAGACGGCAGCTTGAAAAGGAGTGATGACGGCCAATGCCGGACAACTACGGGAGATGTAGTCAATGCGATGAGCCTAATCCGCTGTATCACTGCTATTTCTGCGACGAGGAGGATCTTTGCTGGGACTGTCTGCAAGAGCACAAACGGGAGTTTCACCGGATCACGAAGGAAAAATAATAACCCCTCTTTCGAGGGGCCCCAAGAAACCCGTTACCGGGCGAGGACTGCGGCAAACGGTCCTCGCTCTCCATTCTATCACACATAGGAGGGCTGAACATGCAAACCAACATTACTCGCATTCACCCCGAAGGCTCGTTCCAGAACTTCATGAGCGGCTTTCGGGATTTCCTTTCGACACCGGCGGACATCGATTTCGCGGCGCTGCTTCCGGAGGGCGAGCATGACCTACTCGGCGGTGACGCGGCATGATCGACATCACGATCCGCATCAGGCATACGGAAACCGAAAAGAAGCGCCACATCGGCTTCGAAAGCAAGGCTGTCGCGAACGGCGCGGGCGATTTCGTCGAACTCGCAAGCGAGGAATCCCTCGCGAACGCGGTTCGAGATCTTGTCGAGAAGTGGCAGAACGACAAAGACGAATCCGAAACGGAGGATCAATAAATGGCTACGAAAACAATGTTCAAGAATGCGGCAGGCAAGCGGGTCCCGAGCGTCAGCACGATCACGGGACTTCTGGATAAACCGGCACTGATGTACTGGGCGCACAAACTCGGATTGCAGGGTGTGGCGGACCTGCGTGGACACCGTGATTCGATCAAGAAGGCCGGAACACTCATGCACGAGTTGATCGAGGAGTGCCTGAAAAGCAAGGGCGCCCATGCGATCCACTTCGGCGAGATCGATATCGACAAGGTCTATCAGAAAACAGATACGAAGGAATACACCAAAGAGGAGATCGCGCTTTCGCGTCCCATCTTCGAGCGGGCGTGCAAGCTGCTGGCCTCCATCAGCCCATTCACCACCGGCCTCATGGAGTATTCCATGATCAGCGAGGAGCATCAGTTCGGCGGACGCCTCGATTGGTACGGCGTGACACAGGGGAACGGCCCCCTCACGCTGATCGACTTCAAGAGCGGCAAGGACGTCTACCTCGAAACGATCGTCCAGCTCTCCGCGTATCGCGGCTTGTTGCTGGAACTCAAGAACCGCGTGGATAAGGTCCGCGTCGTCCGTGTCGGCGGTACGCCGGAGGACGGGGAAGAGATCCGGGAATTGAGCGACGCCCAACTCGAGGCGGGCTGGAACCTCTTCCTGCATCTGCGGAAAATCCACGACCTGAAGAAGATCGCCGAGGGCGAATCTTCGAGAAAGGCGGCATGACCATCATGGCAGACAACGCACTCGCGATCTTTGAGAGTTTTCCACCGGCGAGCTATAACCAGATTCTGCCGGTCACGGTCAACACGCAAATATCTGAAATGCACAAGGTCAGCATCAACGTCGTGAACATCAACCCCGACGAACGAGCAAAGGACGTCTACAAGCAGAAAACGTCTGAAGGCAAGACGCCGGAATTTTCCCTGACGGCTACGGCGTTGCGGAGAATCGCTGCCGCTGCCGGAATCCAGATCCTCTCCTCTGAGATGGTAACCCCGTCGACATGCACCAAATGCGTGGAGGTCGCCAAGTCCACAAGGATGCCGCCTCAATGTCGAACATGTCCGGGAAACGGGGACGTCGCGGTGAGAGTGCGCATTTCCGTCCCGGACCTCACGGGGCTTTCGCGGGTCATCGAAGAAACGCGGGAATTCATTTGCGCAGATGAGAAAAGCGCGTCATCTCCAGGGCAATACGCAATGGCCTACAAATTCCGCGCGGCGCACGCGGAATCCAAAGCCCTCAACCGTGCGATACGGGCGGCGCTGGCGATCAAGGGAACGTACACCAAGGAAGAATTGGAGCGTCCCTTCGCCATCCCGATGATTTCCCCGGACTTCGACAACCCAAAGCTCCAGGAGGCCATGATCGCCCGTTTCAGCAAGAGCGATTCGGATCTCTTCGGCAGCGCGGCGGAAGCGCTTACCGCCGGTCCGCCGGACACTCCTCCCGCATCGGGGAACGGCGACACCATCGACGCGGAATCCTTCCCATACGGGCAGGGACAGAATCCCGATCCGGCCGAAGGATTCGACGATCCATTCCCGCCGGACGATCCCGACCCAGGTCACCAGGAATGCCACGAATGCGGCGCAGTGATCGACGGGTTCACCTCGAAAAATGGTCGAAAGTGGACTGCCGAAGGATGGAGCAAGTTCACCATCAACAAGTACGGATTGCCGCTGTGCCCGCGTTGCGCAATCCAACGACAGCAGGGGGCGTAGCCATGAAGATCGCCCATATCGCGGACATTCACATGGGGCTGGGTTATCCCGGCCCCTCTCCCGATTCCCGGTTCGACGACATCTGCCGTGTGCTGGACTGGTGCGCGGACCGGATGATCGAGGAGAAGGTAGACGTCTGCCTCTTCGCGGGTGACGCCTTCAAAGACGCCAAGGTCATGCTCGATCGCGCATATCACGAAATATCCGCTTTTTACAGGTGGATTACGACGTTGGCGAACAACGGCATCCATGTCGTTGCGATTTCCGGCACCCCCAGTCACGACGCAATCGCGGCATACGAACTCATGAAAGAAATGAGCGGTGATGCGGGTTATGGAACGATCTTCACGCAGCCGGGTATCGCCGACGAGTTCCGGTGGGGAAGTTATGTTTCCAAAGACGAATTGATCCCGGAGGATACGGCGGCGATGACACGCCCTGCCGGTTGCGGGGGCTTTTTCGTCGACGGCCACCACAAGCTCAACGTCGTCTGTATCCCCGGCATGAACCGCTCCAACATCATGACGCGCGAGGAATACCGCGACATGACCACGCAGGAGATCCACCGCTTGATGTCGAGCAAGATCGTCGACATCGCACAGGGGCTCCGGGCGCAGGTCGAAAACAAAGATTGGCCGACGATCCTTCTCACGCACCTCACCTACGCGGAAGCCGATACGGGCTTCGATCAACTCCTCATGGAACACGAGCCCATTCTCACCCAGGACGCCGTGCAGGGCTTCGATCTCGTCTGCCTTGGGCACATTCATCGGGCGCAGCAGATCGGCGGTAAAAACATCTTCTACGCCGGTTCCCCGGAGCGTTTGAGTTTCAACGAGGAGGACGAGACCCCCGGCTTCTGGATTCACGAGCTCGGCGGCGAATCGACCTTCATCGAGACGCCCGCGCGGCGGTACATCACGTTCGATTACAGCCACGAACCGGATTCCGGCGCTTTGGATATCCGTTACCTCCTCGAACGCAGCACGGTCTGGAACGTCGACGGCGCAATCGTTCGTGTCCGCGCCAAGGCGACCGAGGAGCAGGCGCAGCGGATCGACCGGAAGGCAATCGAGCGGGACATGTACGAGGGCGGCGCGTTCTTCGTCCAGGAGATCAAGGTGGAAGTCGAACGCGCGGAACGTGCCCGGGACCGGGAGGTCACGGAATCTCTCGCGCCCGTCGACGCCGTTTCGAAATGGGGACGGCAGCAGCAGATGGACACGGACGAGATCGATGCGCTGCGCGGTCTCACGTTGGAGCTTCTACAGGAGGTAGCAGGATGATTCCGATAGAAATCAAGCTCAAAGACTTCGGTGCGATCCCCGAATTGAACATCGACCTTCGCGACATCCACATCGCCGCAATCACCGGACAGAACGGCGCCGGGAAATCCACGACATTCACGGGGGCCCCGCTCTGGGGCCTCTTCGGCGAATCCCGCAGCAATGGCGCCGACGATGTCATCCGAGCCGGGGAATCGGATTGCTCGGTCGTCTTCTCCTTCGAGCATCGGGGCAAGGTGTACCGGGTGATCCGCACGCGCTCGAACGCGGGGCGGGGGAAAAGCACGCTGGAATTGCAGCGGTGCAAAAGAGAATTCGCTCCCCTGATGTGGGGCGACGGCCCGGAGGAAGTCGAAACGTGGGAGACGCTGAGCGGCACCACGATCCGCGAGACGCAGGAAAAGATCAACGAACTGCTCAATCTCGACGCCGACACCTTTACCTCCACGGCGATGATCATGCAGGGGCGCTCCAACGAGTTCACCGCGAAGGCCCCCGGACAGCGTAAGGCCATCCTCACGCAGATCCTCGGGCTGGACATTTACGACCTGCTCCTCGAGCGCACGCGGAAACACGCGGCCGACACCGAGAAGTCCATCTCCAACCTGAACGCGAAGCTGGACACGATGCAGGAAGCTTTACAGGAACGCACCGGCGTCGACGATGAGATCCTTCATGTCATGAGCGAAATCCAGAAGGAAGAAGCGGACCTCGCCGAGATCGAGGCGGGTATCAAGAAGCTCGAAACGGAACGGGCGGAGGCCGAGCAGTACCGGAAGGAAGGCGAGGAGAAAGAGCGCCAGACCAAGGAGCTTATCGAGAAGGAGCGAGACCTCGCGGCGCAGATCGGCATAGGAAAGGAGAAAATCGCCGCACTCGACGCCCAGCTCGCCCGTGAGGGCGAATTGAGTGAGCAGGCGGAACGGCACGGGCGAGCGAAGCAAAGTCTTGACGCGTTGGACGGTCTGCTGCAACGCCGAGATCAGCTCATGGCGGAACATCTGGCACTCATTGCCCGGATCGACACGGCGCGCGCCGAGCTCGGCCCCATTCAACGGAACTTACAGGGGCTCCGCGAGCAGATTGCTCGAAAGGCGGAGGTCTCGGCGGGAGCCAAAGATTACGAAGTTGCGTTGCGACAGGTGCAGGAGGACCAGGAGCAAGCACGGAAGGCGATCGCGCTCGAAAAGGAGCTCGCGGATTTGATCGTGCAGCGCGAAAGCCAAGCGGCGGAGATCAAACCGGTCAACATGGAGATCCGCAATTGCGAAGCGAAGATCGAGCGCCTCAAGGAATCCGGGTGTGTCGATCTACCGGCGGCGGAGAAAAGCCCCTGCGCGTTCCTGAAGGACGCGATTCTTGCGAAAGAATCCCTACCCGCATTGATGGAAAAGAGCAACGCCCTCGAATTCGAGTTGGATCGCATCGTCGACGCGATACACGCGAAGAAAGACGAAATCGCCGCGTTCGGGTATTCACCGGAAGCTGCCGTATGGCGTGCCGAAGAGGCGGAACGCCTGCGGCACAACGTCGGCGAACTCGAAAGGATTCTTCGGACCGAAGAAATGCTTCCCCCGCTGGAGCGGCAATACGCCTCCATGGCCGAACGGCTGAAAGCCGACGAAGAGCGTAAAAAAGAGCTTGCCGTCGAAATCGATGAATTGGCAGGGAGCCTTTCCGACACCGACTATCTCAGGCGACAGATTGCGGAAACGGCGGAAGCGGTTCGCCTCTTGCAGGAGATCCCCGTCCTTCGTGAGCGCCGTGGTTCCCTCGAAGAAAAGCTCAACGAGTTGAACGCGCTGTACGTCGATGTTTGCGAGCGCAAGAAGGCATTGATGGGCGACATCATTGCCCTGGGTAACTTCGACCCCTACAAGAAGGCGGAGGAATATGCGCACGAGATTGAGGGAGCGAAATACAAATACTCCAGTCTTTCCGAATTGATCAAACGTCATCACGGCAATCTCGGCGCGTTGCAACAGCGGCAAGTGGAAGCGAAAAACCTCGCCGAAGAGATCTCGCGATTGGAACAGGACAAAACGCCGCTCGCCAAGGAACTCGTGAAATGGCGCAAGCTCGAACGAGCTTTCGGCCGCGACGGCATCCCGGCGTTCATCATCGAGAACGCCATTCCCGAACTCGAACGCCTTGCCAACGACATCCTTTCGCAGATGTCCGGCGGCGAACACTCCCTCCGCTTCGAGACGCAGCGCGAACTCAAAAGCCGCGATGCGAAATCCGAGACCCTGGATATCTTCGTTGCCGACTGGCAGGGAGAACGTCCCTACGAAACGTTCTCCGGCGGCGAGCAGCTTCGCATCGATCTCGCGATTCGTTTCGGCCTGGCGGAGCTTCTTGCCAACCGTGCGGGGTCGAAGGTCGAGTGGATCGTATTGGACGAGGGCATCGGGAGCCAGGATGCCGAACACCGGGCGATGGTGCTGGATGCGATCAAACACGTGTCCGACCGCTTCAAGAAGGTTCTCGTCATCACCCACATCGAGGAGGCGCAGGGAGCGTTCCCGCAGCAGATACACCTCGAACGGACCGACGACCGGGTCGAAGCACGGGTGTCATGAGCAATCTATCCATCCAGGCGGAGGCGGCCGTCATCAAGCGCCTCCGCCGTGCGATCCCCCAAACCGTAGGGTGCAAACCGGGCTGCACGGAATGTTGCGGCCCTGTCCCCTTTTCTCGCTGGGAATGGATGCACCTGCGGGATAAACGAAACGAACCGGGGCCCGGCGGCATGTGCCCGTACATCGAGAACGGCCGGTGCGCGATCTACAGCGAACGGCCGATCATCTGCCGCGCGTTCGGCAACCTCAACCTGCTGCACTGCGACGTGTTGCCCTTTACGCAGAATCCCAACCGGGAGCGGGACGTCGATAAGGCCGTATGCGAGTACAACGAGATCATCGAAGCGTGCGGCGAATGGGGCCCGTTTGCCGGAGTCGTCGCACAGATGCGGGAATTGCTTGCCGAAAGGATGGCGGTGTGATGCCCACCTTCTACTGCGACAACGAAGTCTGCGAGATCGAATCCGGCTACTCCGACATCCTTTGGACATCGCGCTGCGAAACGGCAACGCTCGAAGAGGCGACGGACATCATCTGCCGTACCCCTGAAGGTGCCAGTGGCTGTATGGGGTTGGACAGCGGGTGTCGGCCGAAGGTGGAAAAGGGCGCAGAGTAAAAGATTGTCGATCATTTCAAAAGTCAAGCTACATGTAGCTCGCTTATTTCAAATGTTAATTTAACATCAAATCGAGAAGGGACGTGCGGAAAATGGCAACGGAAATCAAGTTCGTGAGGGCAATGTGCAGCAATCTGAGTGCGTACCGGCTGATCGCCGACGGGAACGAGACGGACGTCTACATCGTGCAGCAGGACATCGAAAAGGACGAATGGCTCCTCGGAAGGTGGACGCCGGAGCATGCGTTTATCGACTACGAACTGTCCGGCGATATCGAGGAACCCTTCGAGCGTGACGCCGCGCAGAGCATCGTTCTGCACCGTGTCGGTTCTATCCCCGATCTACAGGAGAGCGAGGAAGTTGAATTCCTGGGCTTCTTCGACTTCGAGCCGGAGGCGGACGAGACGGAGGAGGGTACGCCTACGGAGGCAACGGAAATGCCGGAGTACCGGAAGGACGCCGAAGATACGGAATCTTCCGGCATCATCATCGGCGCCGACGGTCAGGGCCGGTTGTTCAAGGACGAGAGCGACGTCGTCGACGAGCGGTATGAGCGGGCGAAGAACGCCAGAGATAAGGCGAAGGCCGACCTCGCCCGCGCGCAGGAAGAGAAGAAAGAGGCCTCCAAACTCGTGAAATCCCGCGAGGCGCACGTCCATCACTGCGAAATCGCTCTCACAATCGAGGATGCGCGTCTACAGAGCTTCCATCTGCCGGATCGCGGCGTCGTTCCGATCAGCTTCCTCGGGAAGCTCAAAGTCGTCTTTGCCAGCAACATTCGCGAGTATCCCCTCAACGAGATCAATATCTATCAGCCGTTCGTCGCCGGGATCGAATCCACCTTCGAGAACGCGGAGGCCGTCGACGACGCTTTCATGGAGGGACAGAAGGCGTGGCAAAAGGCGGGTGAAGCGAAGCCGGCGGAGGCCGAGGCGGAAGCGCTGTCCGATGAGGTCGAAGCCGATGCAGAGGCAGAGCCCGCCGGTGGAGAAGAGGCGACCGATGGCGAAATGCCGAAAATCGAGGATGGCCTTCCCCCGCTTCCCGACCTCGACCTAAGTGATCTCCCCGGCGACGTCAAATTCGACGATGACCCCGCCGAGGAAAGTGGGAGCGCCGCGGATTCCTTCTCCGACGACGAAATCGGACTTTTCCCGGAGGTAAAGCCGGAAACGTCCCCACAAAAGGATGAAAAATCGAACGATCCGGGCAAAGCTGCGAACGATTCGAGTAAAAAACGGGGCAGAAAACCCAAAAAAACGGGCAATTTTCCCACCGACACCAACGAAGAATTGGAGAAAAGGGCATCATAGCCCCTATATAGCCCTATGTCTGACTTTCTGGCCGGAAAAAAATACAACCTGATTCGAAACAATCAGGGAAAGGGAAGGCGGAGGGAGAGAAACTACGTCCTGACCAATCGCACGTTCGAATTCCTCCGCATCGTTCCCGGGTATTGCGTGCAACATCATCTTTTCCGGAACGTCTACGGCGGGTATTTGGAGTGCTTCACAGACTGGCAGTTGCAGGATTACGAGATAAAGAAGGTGGCGTGATAGATGAATACTGATTTCCGTTTGTCGGTGGAGTTTATCGGCCACCACAAAACCTTGAAACTCGAAAGCCGTTTGGGCGGAGAGGGCATTCTTGCCCTCATCCGCCTTTGGTCGTACGCGGCGAAGAATCGCCCCGACGGCGACCTCGTCAATATGACCGAGGAGGATATCGCGATAGCCGCGGGGTGGAGATCCGAGGCGAAAGATGATTTCGCACAGCAACTTCTCGAGATCGGTTTTCTCGACAAAGAGGGAGATTTGTACATTCTCCATGATTGGCTTGAGCATAACGCGTGGGCGGCCGATGCCGACAACCGTTCCAACGAGGCGCGTTTCAATATTCTCAAACGTTGGCATCCCGACCTCGCGATGGAGTTGGAAGCACGGGGAATCCTTGCTATCACGAAAGAAGAGTACGAGGCGATCAAAAAGGGCGGTATCGATGCCGTAATAGATTCGTATAAGCATGGTAATAGGGTGGAAATAGCCCCCTATACCAGTGCTAATACTCCTTCTCTTTCTCCTTCTCCTTCTCTTTCTACGAATAAAGCATATTGCGTCGACACGGAAGCCGAAGCGGAAAAACCGGGGAAGGAAACCAAGAAAGCACCGCAGAAAAAACCGCTTCTTGTTGCAGCCGATGCGGAGGAACGCATCCTGGCGGTCTTGCGTTCGGCGGGCGGAGGGTACCAGTTCGACCACAATGCCGATTTGGAGCAGATACGCAAGCTCTCCGAGGAATTTCCGCACGTCGACATACTGGCGGAGTGCAAGCGAATGTGCGACTGGCTGAGCGACAACCCCGGGAAACGGGGGAAGAATTCGCGGTCCTTCATGCGGAATTGGATGACGAAGGCGGCGGCGTACCACAACCGCGTGAGTTATCAGTCCCGTGCGGCCCCCCAAGGTCCGTCGCGTCCTCGCGACCCAGAGGCGGAGCGGCGGGCGCGGGAGTTCGAGGAGAAAAGGCGGCAGCAGGTGCTTGCGCAGTTTGGAGGTGATTGCGATGGTGATGGAAATCCGGTCGATGCAAGACGCGCTGGCGTACGTCCAGCGGAAGTTCCCGGACGCCCAGCTGGATGAGCTCTACGGCGGCGAGTGGAATTTCCGGTATGCGGCCGCATCGGAGGCGTGTTGGCGGGATTGTGTCGACCCCAGCCGATGCACGGGCAGCGCGATCATGACCGACGTTTTCGAGGAATCCCATTTCGGCCGCAGGGTGTACGTCGCCCGGGGATACCCCTGCCCGAAGAAAAAACAGATCTCCGATCAGGATCGCCTACAGGAGCTTTTCGTCGCGAGCCGGATCCCGAAGGAGCTCGAAAAATGCACGTTCGCCAATTTCAAGATCCGCAACGGCAGCACGAAGGTCGCCAAGAACCTTGCGCAGCACAGCGCGGATCACGGGGAGGGGATCTTGCTCGGCGGTCCCCCGGGCGTCGGGAAAACGCATCTTGCGGTCGCGATCGTGCAGTGCGTTGTCGCGTCTGGACGGACGGGGCTCTTCCTGCCGTTCGTTGGCTTGTTGGACGACCTGATTTCCGCGATGAAGGACAAGAAGCTCGACGAGAAGCTGAAAGAGCTTCACGACGTGGATTGTCTCGTCCTCGACGACATCGGCACCCAGCAGGACAAGCCATGGGTCGGCGAGCGCCTGTTCGAGATCGTCAATCACCGCTACAACGCGAAGAAGCAGATCGTCATCACCACGAATGCGTTGTCCCAGCCGCAGTTCGAGGGCATGATCGGGAAGAACGGCCCGCAGATCAACTCCCGGCTGAACGAGATCACGACGCCGCATTTCATCGAATCGGACGATGTCCGAATGGAGAAAAGCCTCGAGAAGGGCAGCGCGAAGCAGGGGCATTTGGATTTGGAGGAGGCGGTGTGACATGGAAATCACCCTGACGATCCCGGGCGTCCCCACCCCGCAGGCCCGGCCGCGATTCTTTCGTCGCGGCGATCATGTCGGCACGTACAAGACCGAGAAGCAGAATGCCGCCGAGAACTGCTTCATCGCACGGGCGAAGTCGCAGTTGATCGGTACTCCCGCTCCCATCGAGCGCGGCGTCCCTTTGGCGGTAAAATGCTGGTTCGTCATGCCCGTTCCCAAAAGCAGCACGAAGAAGTTTCGGGACAGGTGCAGGTCGGAACCCGTGTACCACACGAAGAAGCCGGACGCGGATAATCTCGTGAAATTCGTGAAGGACTGCTTGAATGGCACGGCCTGGCACGACGACGCGCAGGTCGCGCAGATCCACGGGGTCAAGATCTACGGCGCCGAGCCACGGACGATTGTGCAGATTCAGGTTCTGGAGGACGCCGCATGATCACCATGACCGACGCGAAATCCTGCGAGGTATTCTGCAACGGTGGCGACAAATTGCGCGTGGTGCTCACTGCGGACACCGCGCTCCTGATTTTCAACGATCCCACGCATTTCATCCAGCACACGGCGAAGGTGCCGATGGCGGAGTGGGTGAAGTTGTGCGAGGAGAGTTTGAGGGCGGCGGTGGGGTTGGCGGGGGTAGAATCGAACTAGGGTAATTTTTACCCTAGTTCGGCCAGCAGTGATAGCAACGGTTCAGACGATTTCGTTGATGCCAACGATATGGTCGTGTCGAAACCAAGAATCCATCGGAGGTGCGCAATGCCGGGATACAGGCTCATCGAACAGCTTACCGCACTGATCAAACTGCTCGTGGATTATCCGCAGGGTTTGTCCATGCTCCTGGGGAGCGTGCCTCCGCCTTCCTGTGAAGACATCAACGCCATGCTGGAGACGTCCCGGCCCGTCTACGATCCGACACTGGACCCCGCAGGGATGCCGCTGCGCGTCGACGGGGGCGCGCCGGAGGTCTCGGAGGCCGACCGCATGATCGATTCGGAGGAGCGGTTCAATCGGATCGTCGAGCGCGCCGGCGGGTGGGAGCATGTCAACGAGGTCACGCGGGATCGGATGAGAATGTACCCCGTCGAGTGGCAGGTCGTGAAGGACAATGCCCGATGGGGCCCGTCCCGCGTCGACGGCGTTTCGCTGGAACGGCTTGCGGAATTGAACGGCCTCTGCCGCGACACGGCACATCGCATGATCCACGACTACCCGCAGCGCCTCGCGACATCCGTGCTATACACGCCGACGGAGGATAATTTTAGTCTTTCCATGCGCGATCCACTGGACCAGACCGCCGTTTGAGGTCGGCCTCCGACAGTTCGTCGGCATTTCATCGGCATTTCGTCCCCATCGAATCAGACAGTTCGTCGGCAACTCATTGGTGAAAGGTGTGGTATTTTTGTAGTGTGCAGGTGGTGCAGGAAAATAAGAGCTGGTCTCGGGTAGATGCTCAGCGTCGATATTTTGATGCTATTATCAACCTGACCTGAAAAACAATATGTATTGGGAGTGGTAGTAATGCCAAAACAACCAAAACATCATTTTGTGCCCTGGTCATATCTTCGTTATTTCGCCACTGATTCCAATGCATCTCGTAAAAATAGTGTAATACATATGTGGGATAAAGAGGCTTCCATCGAACGTATCGAAAAAACAGATAAAGTAAAATGCTACGTTCGGGGTCAAAATACAGTTGAAGAGTTGGTTGATCCCGAAAAGTATGAAAAATTATATGCTGATAGTGATGCGGCTTTAGGCGAAATTGTACGGTTGCTACTCCAAACAACCCGACAAGCCCCTCTTGGTTCATCTTTCAACCCCAAAAATAAAGATGTATTAGCACAACATATTATGCTCCTGCTCAAACGACAACCAACAGTGCTGAGTGATACTTTGACAAAAATTGACAATATCATTGATAAAGCTGATGCAACTCTGCGCTTAGAGTATAAAGATGTTTTGCCGACCTCAGTGCTTGATCGTGTACTTGCTTCCAGAAGCGCAAAACAATATGCGATTGAACTCAGTATGACACTTAACGGAAGTGGTTTTGAAGCGTTGCGGAACAAAGTTTGGGTTTATTGTCGCAATGAAACTGGCGTCCCATTTATAACAAGTGATTTCCCATTATGTCCGCAATTTATACCCAGCTATAGTGGTGGAGGTATGGCAGACCCTGGGTGCTTGCTTTTCTTTCCTGTTGCACCTGATGTGTTGATTTATATGGTTGACCCTATTCATTACACTCCAGAGGAGAAAGAGTATTTTGATAATGCAATAGAACCCATCTGTAACCAAGATTTTGTGTTGATAGCAAATTATGCGCAATATAGCATGTGTACTCGGCAAATATACTCCAATAAATTGCTATCTCCCGCAATTTACACCCATCCTGACGTGATTGAGAACGGGATACAGACTGTATAAGACGCCACGTGGATCTAA
>DAIRUD010000013.1:0-17502 GCA_036803565.1 Synergistaceae bacterium
GGGCGACCAGCAGAGTCCCCTTGCGTCCTCCCCCCGTCCGGGCCGGCTGCATTGTATTCTGTTCGTTCGTCACTTTAGACATGTATCCTCACCTTCTCCTTCTCTTTGCGCCTTCTGTCGGGCAACTCGATCATTGTACACGGAACGATCCGAAAAAATACGTGCATACGTCACCCACCTCCGCCATCGAAACCACTCTCCTCCCGATCCTCGAGAATACCGCTGAAATCGATGGAGAGGATTTCCTCCAGCCCGATCATCGCGATCTGAAAATCGTTTCGCGCTTGGCTGCTGGAGACGTTCGCCATACTCAGCGACTCCAGCGCGACCTTGACCTCGTCCGCCGCGGCGCTGCCCTGCTCGTAACGCCGTTTGGCCGTTTTATAGTCGCGTTCCGCGCGCATCAGTTCCTGTTCCGCACTGTCGATATTTTCCCGCGATCTTTTGAGGTTCTTGATCACGCGACAAACCTTCGACAAAACCTCCGCACAGTGTTCCCCTCCGGAAGCTTTCACCCGGTTTCTCTCTTTTTCTTCCGTACGCATCCGCCCGCCCCCCTTCGTGTATCGATGCGGCCGTCACCTCGACGCAAGCGCGCCTCTTTACAATCGTCATGATAGGGAGCATTTGTGAGGAAAATATGAAAAAAGTGAGAAGGATTTGTGAAATTTCCTGTGAAAAATCTGTTAAAAAAACTTCGTCCCGGAAACCGTTCTCCCCCGCAAATACGACAACGCCACGTTGCCGGCGCCGATTCGGCCACCATGCTTCCCGCTCTATTCGCCGACACCGCCCGGAGGTTTGCGCGGCGACGCGCGAAGCCTATGCCTCGGCGGGGATCAGGAACCAGAACGTATTGCGGTCCTCCGTGGCGTCCACGCCGTAGGCAAACCCGTGTACGGAAAGGATCTTGCTGACGATGGAGAGGCCGATGCCGCTCCCCTCCTGTCGGCTGCCGTGATGCTGCACCCGCTGGTAGCGCTCCCAGATCACCTCCCGCATCTCCTCGGGAATCTCGGGGCCGGGGTTGACGACGGAAACGCGAATGCCCGTGCCGCGCTCGTTCTCGATCAGCACGCGGATTTCCTCCCCGTCCTTCGTGTGGTTGACGGCGTTGTTGGTGAGGTTGCGGAGTACGTGGATCATCTTGATCGGGTCGAGCAGCACGGGAATGTCCTCCGAAAACGCCTCCAGCGACACCCGGATGTCGAATTGCCTGGCGATTTTCCGGCAGAACTCGACCTCGTCGGCGACGATCGTAAAGAGATTGCACTCGGTCAGGTTCAGGCGGAAAAAACCCGCCTGCAACTGCGAGTAGTCCAGGATGTCGTCCACGATCCGCCCCAAGCGCCCCGCCTCGGCGATGATGAGGTTCAGGTGGTCGTCGCGGGAGGCGTCGTCCTTCCAGCTGATGTCCCGCACCATTTCCGCGTAGCCGATGATGAGGGAGAGCGGCGTCCGCAGCTCGTGCGACACGTTGGCGATCACCTCCTTGCGCAGGACGTCGAGCCGCCGCAGCGCGCCGCCCAGCGCCTCCACGGATTTTGCGAGCTGCCCCAGCTCGTCGTCCCGGCGGACGTCGGACACCGCGGAGAGGTCTCCCTCCGCCAGGCGGTTGACCGTCGTCCGGATGGCCTCGATCGGCTTCGCGAAATAGCGGATGAAGAGGAGCGCGATCAGCGAGACGGCGGCCATGAGCGAAAGCGTCCAGAAGAGCAGTTGGCTGCGGTTGAGCTCCTGGAGCGTATGAATCTCCGAAACGGCGGTCACGAGAAAGAGAGCGGCGGGGTTTCCCTCGTAGCGGATCGGTTGGCCGATCATCAGGATCAGCTTGGGCGAGAACTCCGTCAGCACGATCCGCGCGTTCCGTCCCGCGAGGACTTTTCGAAACCCCTCGCCCATTATCGGATCCGTGCGGGCATCGATCATCTTGATATTCCGCGGGACGTCGGGAACGTCGGGGACCCCGCGAAAACCGATGCTGTACGTATGCAGGATGCGCCCCTGGGCGTCCCCGAGCAGGACTGTGCCGCTGATCAACATGCTGAGGCGGGTGAGCGTCATCTCGACATTCTCGGGCCGTAGAGCCTCTTCGTCGATATAAGGGCGGACGGTGTTCTCGATTCTGTTGGCCGTGGCGTCGATATAATTCGGTTCGAAGAAGCGGAGATGCAAAATCCAGAGCAGGCCCGTTCCGATCAGGATCAGTGCCATCATGGAGCACCACAGCTGCAGCGCGAACTTGCTGCGCAAGTACCGCGCGGTCTGGCGGAACCAGACGGACGCCCTAACTTTCGTTTTCGCGCTTTTCATCCGGGTCGTAGTCGAACTTGTAGCCGACGCCCCAGACCGTCGCGACGAGGCCGCGATGCGCGCCGAGGCGTTCCCGCAGGGACTTGATGTGGCTATCCACGGTCCGCGTGTCCCCGTAATAATCGAATCCCCAAACGTTCTTCAGAAGCCTGTCCCGATCCATCGCGACGCGGTTGTGCCTGGCCATGTACAGCAGCAGGTCGAACTCCTTGGGGGTCAGGGCAAGCGGCTTGCCCTCCAGCGCGGCGGCGCGCGACTGTTCGAAAATCTCCAGGGCGCCGAAGGACAGCTTCTCCTGCGCCGCCTTGCCGGAACGCTTCAGGAGCGCCCGCACCCGCGCCATCAACTCCTTGGGGCTGAACGGCTTGGAGACGTAGTCGTCCGCGCCCAGGCCGAACCCGTGCAGCTTGTCGTACTCCTCCTTGCGGGCGGAGAGCATGATCACCGGCGTATCCACCGTCCCCCGCAGCTTCGCCAGAACCTCGAAGCCGTCCATACCCGGCATCATGATATCCAGGACGACGAGATCGCACGGCTCCGCGGCCAGGGCGGCCAGCGCCCTCTCCCCGTCCTCCGCCTCGACGCACGCAAACCCCTCCGCCTCCGCGTATGTCCGGATGAGCGTGCGCAAATGCCTGTCGTCGTCCACAATAAGTATCCTGATCACGCAACCGCCTCCCGGCGAGCCGAGCGTACGCCGAAACGTCCCCTCTCCCTTGCTTGACAGGGGAACGCGATTTGTCTAATATGAGTGCGCTGTCGCAGGAACATTGTATCATGTTCCCATGGGCGAAGTCCCGGACCTGCACGAAGTGCATACCGACACGAGGGGCTAGACTTCCGTTTAGCTCCTCTCTATTTTTCGGCCGTCTCTTTTAAGGAGTTGTTGCTCATTGGCAGGCAGGAGCGGACTCTATCACATTATCAGCCACACGGATCTGGACGGCGTCGCGGCGGCCGCGGTCGCGTGGTACGCGTGCGGCGGCCGCGACGTGCCGACCCGTGTTTCGCTCGTCGGCTACGGGGAGGTGGACAACCTCATCCTCGAGTCGCGGCACAGGGGGGACGACGTGGTCGTCCTCGACCTCTCCCCGCAGTTCCAGGGGACGGTCGACGAAGTCGACCGCACGTTCCCCGAGGGAGCCGCGCCGTTTCTCTTCGATCATCACCAGAGCACCTTCGAGAAGTTCGCCAATCGCGCCTGGATCGTCGTCGACATGCAGTTCTGCGGCGCGCTGGTCTACTGGAACTGGCTCCACGCCGGCAACGGCGACGCGGAGGTGCTGCGCCGCATCGAACCCCTGCGGGACATCGTCCGCATCGCCAACGACCGGGATCTGTGGATCAACGAGGAGCCCGACGGCAGGCTCTGGCAGGCCATGGTGACCCTCTGCGGCGAGTGGGGCGCGTTCGCCAGGCTCGTCGCCAATCCGGCCGCGGCGCTCACTCCGGGGGAGCGCGCGGCCGTGGAGACCTTCGTCGCCAACCAGGAGACGCGCTTCGGCCGCGCCAAGGAACATATCGTCTGGGAGCGCCTGGGCGGCGCGGGGGATCTGGCATTCCTCGGGGACGGCCATCTGGAGTTCGGCGACACGTCGGACTTCTGCGGCGCGATACTCGACCGCCCGCAGCCCGGGGACAGGGTCCCGGCGATCGTCGCCCTGGCCTACCGCAGGCCGGGCGGCAATTGGGCGGTTTCTCTCCGCAGCCGCAGCGGCCTTGCGGGCAAGGTCGTCTCGCTGCTGAAGGACGGCCGCAAGATCCGCGGAGGCGGACACGGCGACGCCGCCGCGCTTTATTTCCCCAGCCATTACGACGAAAAGGGCATCCGGGAGAGCATCGCGGCGGCCCTGGCCGCCAAGGACGAGTCCGCCCGCGGCATGGGCGTGACGCTGGGCGACCTGCTGCGGGGAAGCGCACCGTGAGCCGCCGGATCGCCATCTTCTACGCTGCGACCGGCGCGGGGCACAAGGCCGCGGCCGAGGCCCTGGCGGAGACGTGCAGCACCCTCTATCCGGACTCCCGGGTGTTGCTGCGCGACGTGCTGGAGTACGCCCCCGGCTGGCTGCGGCAGGGCACCGTCGGCTCCTACCGCGCCATGACCCGCAGGTTCACCTGGTTGTGGCAGCGCATCTACCGCGACACCGACGATCCCTCGGGGAAGCGCCCCCTGGCCTTCCTCTGGAACGAGCTGCACCGCACGCTCAGCAGGCCGTACCTGAAATATCTCTTCGAGGACCTGGACACCTTCGACCCGGACGCCATCCTGACGACGCACATCTTCGGCATGTCCGCCCTGCTGGACAAGTGGGAGCACCGGACCCCCATCTACTTCGTGGGCACCGACTACCTGAGCCACTCCCTCCAGCGCGACCCGCGCTTCGACGGTTGGTTCGTCGGCAGCGCCGAGTCCGCGCGGCAACACAGAGCGGACAACATCCCCACGTCGGAGAGCACCATCCTCGACTTCGGCATCCCCATCGCGCGCAAGTACCTCTCGCCCCCGAGCAGGCGCGCCGCGCGCCACCGCCTCGAGGTCGAGGACGACAGAACGATGGTCACGCTGGTCGGCGGCGGGATCGGGGCGGGGCCGCTGGCCACCGCCACGGAGTCGATGATCGACTTTACGGACTGGCGGATCGACGTGCTCTGCGGCAACAACCACGCGCTCATGGAGCGCCTGCGCGACCGCTACTACCCCTTCAAGCACATCACGGTACAGGGGTTCGTACAGAACCCGGAGGACTACTACGCCGCCAGCGACGTCGTCGTCGCCCGCCCCAGCGGCCTCACTGCGGCGGAGGCGACGGCGTGCGCCGCCGCGATCCTGCTCATCGACCCCCTCCCCGGCCAGGACTGCGCGAACTGCGACTACCTGCTGGAGCAGGGTGCCGCCCGCAGGATCTACGACTGCCGACGCGCCGGGGAAAAAATCGACGAGCTCATCCGCACGGATCTTTTGCTGCGCATGAAAAACCGGGCGACGGCCATCGCCCGCCCCAACGCGGCGGAGGACATCCTGGCCTTCGTCATGGCACAGATGGAAAAGCGCAAGCAGAGACATGCGCCGCCGCAGGAGCCGCACGACAAACAGGAAAACGGGGCCGCGTCGTAACGATCGGCCCCGTTTCATTACCACGATATCGTCTCGTGCCAAGTTGCTTTTTATCCCAAGTTGCAACCGCCGCCGTTCGCTACCCCCGATTCGCCGCTTCGGCGACGGCCTCGCGGTAACCGAAAATCCGCATTTCGAAGGAGTCGAAGTGCAGGAAGCCGACCACGAGCGAGGCCGGAAAGCGCCGTATGGACAGATTGAAATCCTTCACCAGCGCGTTGTGCCGCTCGCAGGCGGCGATCGCCTTTCCCTCGATGGAGACGAGCTCGCCCATCAATTCGAGAAACTTCTCGTCCAGCATGGAATTCCCAAGCGCGCGCACGGCGTTCTGCAGGTCGAGGAGCGCGTCGCTGAGCGCATTCTCCCCCCGTTCGAACTCCACGTCCGCGTCACGCGAACCGTCGAACCCCTCCACCTCCGACGACAACTCCTCGTCGAGCGCGCGAATGCGCTCCAGAATCGCATCTTGCGCGGGGACGGCGACGCGTGCCCGCTCCAGAAGCGCGGGGATCAGGTCGCGCCGGATTTTGAGATGCGTCTCCGTCTCGTCCCACAATGCGTCGATCTCCTGCTGCCTTGCCGAAAGATCGTTGTATGTATAGATAAACCAGAGGATCGCTCCGCCAAGGATTAAGACGACCGCCAATCCGACTCCCATCGTTTCCCCCTCCTTCATACGCCACCGCTCCATTGTACGGTATTCGAATTTACCCGGTCAAGCATCGGCGAATCGCGCAGGAGAAAAGCGGGAACGCACCCGCCGCCCGCAACGAAACGCGCGAAAGCGCCGCGGGCGGTATATAATATGGGCGAACGGGAACTCATGCGAAGGGGAGGATACGCATGCTGGAGCTGCAAAACATCACCGTCCGCGCGGAGGACGGCAAGACCATCCTGAACGACCTCAGCTTCGTCGTCCAGGCCGGCCGCTTCGTCGCCGTCACCGGCCCCAACGGCGGCGGGAAGTCGACGCTGGCGCGGGTGATCATGGGCATCGTCCGTCCGCAGAGCGGGCGGGTGTATTTCGAAGGAGAGGACATCACCGACCTCTCCATCTCCGACCGCGCCAAACGAGGCATCTCGCTGGCCTTTCAGCAGCCAGTCCGCTTCAAGGGCATCGGCGTGCGCGACATGCTGGAGCTGGCCACCGGGCAGCCGCTCGACGAACCCGCCCTGTGCGAGAATTTGGGCGAGGTCGGCCTCTGCTCGCGGGACTACATCGACCGCCCCATCGACGCCAGCCTGTCCGGCGGCGAGATCAAACGGATCGAGATCGCCACGATCCTCGCGCGCAAGACGCGCCTGAGCGTCTTCGACGAGCCGGAGGCGGGCATCGACCTCTGGAGCTTCCAGAACCTGCTCGAGGTCTTCCGCAAGATCCGCGAGACGTCCGGCGGCTCCATCCTCATCATCTCCCATCAGGAGCGCATTCTCGAGATCGCGGACGAGATCGTCGTGGTCGCGGGCGGGGAGATCGCCTCGCGCGGCGCGCCCGCCGACGTCATGCCCAAGCTGCTGAGCGACGAAGAACGGATCGGCCTCTGTCCGCGCAACATCGTCGAGCGGATCCAGGCGGGGGCGGGCGCATGAACGCCGTTACGGAGAAGCTGCTGGAGATGATCTCCGCCCCCCTGTCGGCGATGAAGGGGGCGTTCAATATCCGCGAGGACTCCGGCTGCGCGGGCAGGCAGTCCTCGCAGAACATCCGCATCGAGGGCAAGATCGACAACCCCGGCATCGACATCCACATCGCGCCGGGCACCAGGGGGGAAACCGTCTACATCCCCGCCTGCGTGACCAAGGGCAACGTCGCCGACGCGGCCTACAACGACTTTTTCGTCGGCGAGGGCGCGGACGTCGTCATCACCGCGGGCTGCGGCGTGCACACGGACGACGAGGGGACGGCGCAGCACGACGGCATCCACCGCTTCTTCGTGGGGAAAAACGCGCGCGTCCTCTATCTGGAAAAGCATATCGGCGTCGGCGAGGGCGCGGGAAAGCGCATCATCAACCCCACGACCGAGATCGACATCGCCGAGGGCGGCTATCTGGAGATGGACACGACGCAGATCAAGGGCATCGACTCGACCGTGCGGGTGACCAAGGGCGTCGTGCGGGAAAACGGCCGGCTGATCATTCGCGAGAAGATCATGACGCACGGGCGTCAGGTCGCGGAGACGGACTTCACCGTCGCGCTCGACGGCGACGGCGCGGGAACGGACCTGATCTCGCGCTCCGTCGCGCGGGAGGATTCGCAACAGGTCTTCCGCATGCGCATCGACGGCAACGCGCGCTGCAACGGACACTCCGCCTGCGACGCCATCATCATGGACCGCGGAATCGTCAGCGCCATCCCCGAGCTCGTCGCCCGCAACGTGGACGCCGCGCTCATCCACGAGGCCGCCATCGGCAAGATCGCGGGCGAACAGCTGATCAAGCTGATGACGCTGGGGCTGACCGAGGAAGAGGCGGAGGCGCGGATCATCGCCGGCTTCCTCTCATAGGGCGCGGAGAACCGGTGGAAGCGCAGGAAACGCTGCGCGGGCAGCTGGAGCGGGTCACATACGCCAACGAGGAGAACGGCTACGCCGTCTACCAGCTATCCGTGCCCGGCAGCCCGGACCGCGTCACGGCGGTCGGCCACAGCGCCCCGCACATGGCGGGAGAAGAACTGGAATTGTCCGGCGCCTGGGTGGTCCATCCGAAATTCGGCAGGCAGTTCCACTTCGAGCAGTGCAAATCCCTGACCCCCTCCTCCGTCGAGGGCATCCGGCGCTACCTCGGCTCCGGCCTCATCAAGGGCGTGGGACCGCGCATGGCAGAGCGCATCGTCGAGGCCTTCGGAGAGCAAGCGCTCGACGTGCTGGACGAGGAGCCGGAGCGCCTGCTCGAGGTACACGGCATCAGCCAAAAGCTGCTCGACTCCATCCGCCAGTCGTGGGAGGCGCAGAAGGAAGTCCGCTCCGTGATGCTCTTCCTCCAGTCCAACGGCATCAGCCCCAGCTTCGCGGCGAAGATCTTCGCCGCCTACGGCCCGGACACCATCCAGATCGTGAAGGAGAACCCGTACCGGCTGGCGGACGACATCTTCGGCATCGGCTTCCTCTCCGCCGACAAGGTCGCGCACAACATGGGCGTCGCCCACGACGCGCCGCGGCGGCTGGATGCGGGCGTCCGTTACGTTCTCGGCCAGATGACGAGCGAGGGGCACGTCTACGCCCCCCGCGACGTCCTGGCGGCCCGCTCCGCCGAACTGCTCGGCGTCCCGGAGGCGCTGTGCGACGAGGCGGTCGGGCGCGCCGCGGCGGAGGCCGAACTGGTGCTCGACCGCATCCGCCTCCAGGGCGAACCCGCGGAGATCGACGCGGCATACCTCCCGGCGTATTACGCCGCCGAGCGCAAAACGGCACAGAAGCTCTCGACGCTCATGCGCTCCGACGAGCTGGGCGATCTCATCCGCGAGACCGGCGCCGTCGACGCCGAAGACGCGGCGCAGTGGGTGGCGAGCTCCATGGGCATCGAGCTCTCCGACCGCCAGGGGGACGCCCTGCGGCTGGCCCTCGACTCGAAGACCCTGATCATCACCGGAGGACCCGGGACGGGCAAGACGACCCTGATCAAGGCCATCATCGGCGTCTGGGGCCTGCGCGGCCTGCGCATTCAGCTCGCCGCCCCCACCGGACGGGCGGCGAAGCGGATGAGCGAGGCGACCGGGCACGAGGCGCGAACCATCCACCGCATGCTGGAGTACAACGGGCGGGAGAACGGCTTCTCCCGCACCGCCGACGCGCCGCTGGACTGCGACCTGTTGATCGTCGACGAGGCCTCGATGATCGACGCGATCCTCATGTTCCACCTGCTCCGCGCCGTGCCCGACGACTGCCGCCTCGTCCTCGTCGGCGACATCCACCAGCTCCCCTCCGTCGGCCCCGGCAACGTCCTCAAGGACCTCATCGAATCGGGTGAAATCCCGGTGGCGCGGCTGGACAAGATCTTCCGCCAGGCGCAGGAGAGCGGCATCGTCGTCAACGCCCACCGGGTCAACACAGGGCAGCTGCCCGGCGAACTTCCGGCGGGCGGTCTGCGCGATTTCTACTTCGTCGAACAAGAGGACCCGGAGCGGTGCGTTGAGCTGATCCAGCGCCTGGTCTGCGAACGGATCCCCGAACGCTTCGGCCTCGACCCCGTGGAGGACGTCCAGGTGCTGACGCCGATGCACCGCGGCTCGCTGGGGGCGTCGCACCTCAACGCCGTCTTGCAACGCGCGCTCAACCCGGAGGGCGGCCCGGCACTGGAACGGGGCGGTAGGCGCTTCCGCAGGGGCGACAAGGTCATGCAGATCCGCAACAACTACGACAAGGAGGTCTACAATGGGGACATCGGCTACATCTGCCGCACCGACCCGGAGGCGGGCCTCGTCGCGGTGGAAATGGACGGCAGGCAGATCGTCTACGAGGCGGTCGAGTTCGACGAGCTGATCCACGCTTACGCCGTTTCCATCCACAAATCGCAGGGCTCGGAATACCCCGCCGTGGTCATCCCCATCCACACCCAACACTACGTCCTGCTGCAGCGCAACCTGCTGTACACGGGCATCACGCGCGGCAAGGAGCTCGTCGTCCTCGTCGGGACGAAAAAAGCGCTCTCCATCGCCGTGCGCAACGACGACACGAAACACCGCTACACCTACCTGGCCGAGCGCCTGCGCACCGCCTGCGGAGGATAGAGCATGAACATCCTCTTCTGCTGCGAAGGCTTCCTCATCGACGGCGTCGCCTCCTACAACCTGCATATGGCGGCCGCCCTGCGGCAGGCGGGGCATCGCGTCGCCATTCTCGGCCGCTGGGCCGGGCGGTACGGCTATCAGGCGCGGCATCGGGACACCGGCGTCGAGGTATTGCAGTACGTCTCCCCCACCGTCGTCTCGGGCCGCGCACTGCGCCTGGCGCGCGAATTCGCACCGGACGCCGTGATCTCCGACGGCAGACGGGCCTACCCCCTGGCGCTCGCCATCCACAACGCGCTGGGCACACCCGTCGTCACCAACTTCATGGACGACCCGGTCGGCAAAGACAAGCCGGGACGTCGCATCGAGGAAATCCACGACAACAGCGCCGCCTGGGTTTCGCCGGAACCGAAGCTCGTCGCCATGGCCCGCGCCCTCGACCCCGGCATCCCCGTACGGCAGGTGCGGCGCGCGGTCATGCCCGCGCTCTTCCCGACGACACCGGTTCCGCCGCGCAATCCCTTCCGCTTGCTCTGCCTCGGGCGGCTGAGCAACCACAAGTTCGCGGGGCAGCTCGCGGTCATCCGCAACGCCGACCAGCTGCTGCGATCCATCCCTACGCTCGAAGTCACCGTCGTCGGCGGCGGCTGGCGGCAGATGGTCTTCGCCGGGACCGCCCTGCGCATCAACGCCAAGCACGCCAGGCGCGTCGTGCGAATCGCCGGCTACCAGCCGGATCCGTCGCCCTGGATCCGCGCCTCCGGCGTCGTCTGCGGAGGGTCCACCTGCGGCTTGGAGGCCATTCTGTCGAACCGGCCGATCATCGCCATGAGCGGTTTCTGGTTCGGCCTCATCACGCCCGACAACTTGGAGGCCGCCGTCAAATGCTATTACGCCGAGCGGGACGGCCACTTCTATATCAAGGAAAACCCGGAGATTGTGCTGGACGAGATCGTCCGCCTGTACGAGGCGTGGGACGAGGAGAAAATCGCCGCAGATACCGCCACACTGCGGGAGACGATGCTCCCGCAGTTCTCCCCGGAACTGGCCGCACAGGACTGGGAGGCGCTGCTGCAGGAGGTTCTGTAAAGCGAGGCGGAGTGGGTAACGGTATAATTACGACCGCTTACGAGATGCAGAACGTAACGGAGAAAGACAAACCCCTTTCGCACGCGCAGCAAAACCACACACCGCTTGCGCTTTACAGGCCGCGGAGCGTGCGGGATAATAGATCGGTAACGATTCCCCTGGCAAGGAGGCGACGGCGATGCACCTCAACACATACGACAAGATCGGCACGACCGGCTACGAGATGATCAATCGATCGATCCGCCGCATGGACGAACTGGTCGAGGGAATGGACAAGGACGACCCCGCCAGCGTCGCCAAGGCGCAGGTAGAGATTACGAAGGCCAAAGCGCAGCTCGCGCAGGGAATGTTCTTCGTCAAAAGCCATCAAGACCTGACGGATTCGCTGCTGCTGCTGTTCGGCATCGGGAAGTGCTGCAATTGCAGGTGTTAGAGCAAAAGCCGGGGAAATATCTTCTCGGAGGAAACGAGAACCTGAGGATTCATTCCAATCGCTCATGATGATCGACCACGTGGTAGTACTCCCCCAGTCGACTATGCCGACAGCCCCTCGTCGAGGGGCCGGGGCTAGCACGACGCCTCGCCTCGCGTCTCTCAGGGGGGAATACCGCCAAGGGCGGCGGAGGAAGACCCATCGCGCTCTAAAATAATTGATTTCATTTGATCTAAAAATGGAATAGCAATCTCGGCGGGGTACTTTTGTGGGAAGCGGGACCCCAAAATACTGTGTAATAAAACGTCGAAAACGGAGACGCGAAGAACCGCCTCGAACAAGGCGGCTCTTCGCGTCGTATATGCGATTTACCAAGAAACAGCCTCAGTTCAGATACGTAACCGCCGAAGCGTCCGCATACTCGCCTGAAACCCAGCCCAACACCGATTTTTTCTGTTCGTCGACGAGGAGGAACCAGCGCGTGGAACCACCCGCACCGGTGGATTCGTCCCAAGCCCAGAGCATGACGTGCTGGGTCGAATCCCTCGCCGCCTTCCCCACGACGCCGTTCTTCACGGACGGGCCGCTGCGGACGTTGAGCGCGGTCGACTCGGTCCGGACGGCCACGGTGCCCCGGCAATGGTTTTCGATGTTGGAGACGTATTTGTCGATCGTGCGCTTCAGCGCCGTCCCCGCGTTGCCCGACGGCAGGCGGTACGAGCGTACGGCGCGCGTCGCCTCCTCGATGCTCGCCTGCGACTGGGCGTCGACCGGGGTTGCCGCGTCGGAACCGTCCTGCGGCAAACCGTCGTCCGCATCGGAAATCGGCCCCACGCTGTCACCGGAGTCCGGCTGCGTCACGTCGATCGGGGGCGGAGGCGGCGGTAAATCCGGACCGCGATCCCGCATCAGAAATCCCAGGGCGACGACGATGATGCAAACCAGAAACGCCGCGACCACAATATACATGCCGATTCCGCTTCCATTCGGATTATGGCTGTGGGAACCCTTTCTCAAATCAACACCACCCATTCGTTTTGCGTCCTTACACTACGCGCAAATTATATTCGAAGCACGTCCAAAACGCCAGAAAGATTTCATAAAGCCGCCCGGCGGACGGACAACGAGCCCGCCGGGGCGATTCCACAACTATTTCAGGTCGATGAACTGCGCCTTTACGCCCTCGATTTTCACCAGGTCCGCCTCGACCTTCTTCCCCTCCTCCGCCGTGCAGCAGAGTTGGAGAATCAGCGTGCCGGACGGGCCGCACACACCCTCGTCGGAATCGTGCAGCCCCAGCCGCATGGAGATATTGCAGCCGTGCCGCGTCAGGACCTCCTGCACCTTGAGCGCGGCCCTGTCCCTGTCCTCGATCCGAATCGCCATCAGAGAATTGCATGCCATTCCCAAACACCTCCCTATGAATTTTCTTCGTTACGGCGTTACGCGCCCTTTATTTTAGGGCAAACACCGAAAAGCGGATTGGAGTTTTGCGCAATTCCACGTGCCTTACGCGTTCGCTCCGGGGAAAAACGAAGCGCCGCCGCGGATTTCGGGCTTCGGCTCCCGGAACATCAGTTCGGTCAATACGCCCCGGATCGTCTCACCTTCGTAAAGCACACGGTACACGCCCTCCGAGATGGGCAGGGAGAGCCCGCCTTCCCGCGCCCGGACCACCAGCGCGCGGACCGTGTGCATCCCCTCCACGACCTGCCCGATCTCCGCGGCCGCCGCCTCGGCGTCCTTGCCGCGCCCCACCGCCATACCGAAGCGCAGGTTGCGCGAGTGCATGCTGTAACACGTCGCCATCAGATCCCCCAGGCCGGCAAGGCCGGCGAGCGTGAGCGGGTTCGCTCCGATCTGCGCGCCGTAGCGCATGATCTCCGCCAACCCGCGGGTGGCGAGCGCCGCGACGGAATTATCGCCGAAACCGATCGCGCGGGCGACGCCGACGGCGATCGCGATGACGTTCTTCATCGCGCCCCCCGCTTCGACCCCGGCGAGATCCGTCGAGGTATAGACGCGCAACCGCTCGTCGTTCAACGCTTCCTGCCAGAAACGCGCCGCACTCTCGTCCGCCGAAGCCGCCACCAGCGCCGTCGGCAGGCCGCGCCCCACCTCCTCGGCGTGGCTGGGACCGGAGAGCGCGGTGTACGAAGCGTCGGGGAGAACCTCCCCAACGGTCCGATGCAGAAAATTGCCCGTCGCCACCTCGATTCCCTTCGCCAGGTTGACGAGGCGGAGCCCCGCACCCTGCGGGCGCAAGCGCGCAATCTCCTCCGCGAGGGCGCGCAGCGATTGCGCCGGAACCGCCAGGAGAAGCGCATCGGAGAAGGCCAGCGCCTCGGCGAGATCCGAGGCGACGACAAGCGTCTCCGCCAGTCCGATCCCCTTCAGGTATTCCGGGTTCTCCCGCAGCGTGCGAATCCGCCGCGCCTGCTCGGGGCGGCGGCACCAGAGGCAGACCTCGCGGCCGTCCGCCATGGATGCGGCGTGAGCCGCCATCGCGGTGCCGAAGCTGCCCGCTCCCAGTATCGTCAATTTTCGTATGCGAATCCGCTCCCTTCCGTCGGGTTGCGTTATAATATCCGTCGATGCACACGCGCGGAGGCGACGCCCATGACCGGTAGAACCCTTATCATAACACGCGGAGCCGCCATCGCGGCGGCCTACGTCGTCCTCGTGGCGGCTTTTCAGCCGATTTCCTTCGGGCCCGTGCAGTTCCGGGTCGCGGAGGCGTTCACCCTGCTCCCCTGCCTCTGGTTCGAGGCCATCCCGGGCCTTTTCGTCGGCTGCATGATCGCCAACATCCTCGGCGGGCTCGGCCCCTGGGATATTTTCCTGGGAAGCGCCGCCACGCTGATCGCCGCCGTCCTGACGTACGCCGCGCCGAACCGCATCCTCGCGGCGGCCGCCCCCGTCGCCGCCAACGGGCTGATCGTCGGCTGGTATCTGTCCTTTCTCGCGGGCATGCCCCTGGCGGCATCGATCGCCTACGTGGCGGCGGGAGAGGCCATGGCCTGCTACGCGCTCGGCCTGCCCCTGATCCGCTTGATGGAACGGGCCGGGATGGCGCGGAAGCGCCTCCCGCCGACGAACGCCGAGTAATTTTTCCGAATTCTTCCATTCCCCCTTGCGGATATCTCCAACTTCGGCGAAACTTAAGGGGTAATCAACCAAGCGTTTCGGGCGAGGCAGATTTGTTCATCGTCGAAACGGCTCCAGAAATGGCCCGGAGCGGATGCGGGCGATGAAGGGAACCGTGGAAGAGGATGAGCGAAGATGCCTTGTCGCGTCGGAGCGCATTGCGCGGCATTTACGTACGAATTCGAGAACGACGCCCGCCCGGCACCCCTTTCGGCGAGAGGAGTGATTTGTTGAAGCAGTCGCTCAAGACGAGACTGAAACAGCTTTGGTTCCCCAAGGTCTTCCGCCTTCCCGAGCCCGAATTCACGCGGGAACAGGTCGACCTTTTGGAGGAGCTGATCCAGCTGATCCAGCCCACCCTCTCGCGGTCGGAAAACGCCATGCAGGACGAGCGCCAGCAGATGGCCGGTTTCCTGGTGGATCTCGGCACCGGCATCTGGAGAATCCGCCGCAAGATCGAGGACCTGAAGCGCATGCCCAAGGAGATCCGCGACGCGCTCTACGCGCTGGAGAGCACGTGGATGTCCATGTCCGAGGGCGGCGTGGAGATCGTCGACCACATCGGCACCATCCCGCGCCGGGAGGAGGCGACCGTCGTGGAGGTCCGGGACGTCCCCAACCTCCCCCGCGAGCAGGTCGTCGACACGATCAAGCCGACCATCCTTCTGCGCGGCGAGGTCATCCAGGTCGGAGAGGTCGTCATGGGCCGCCCCGCCGCCGCGTCGGCGGAGGGCGCGACGCCGGAGATGCCGGAAGAGAGCGCGACCGTCTCCGCCGAGGATATCGAGGAAACGACGGAAGCCGCGGAGACATTCGACGTTCCCGACGACTTCGCCGCCAATACGACGGATCGTCATACGACGCCGGAGGAAGCAACGCCCTCCGAGGCGTTGCCGGAGGAGCCGACGCCCGCCGTATTCGGCGAAGGCGACGAAACGGACGCCCCCATCGACGAGGCACCAACGGCATCCCCTTTGCCGGAGGAGGAAGCGGAGACCGCCGAGCGGCAGGAGGACAGCGACACGCTCGTCGCGACGACTACGGCGGAAACGGAACAAGCCGCGTCCTCTTCCGACGACGAAAACCCGTCCGCAGAATCCCCTCTCCCGGCAGACGAGGGGGAGCGGGTGGAGGCGGACCTTCCCGACGCGTCGTCGCTCGATTCCCTCCAACTTGCGGAGATCGTGGAGAATGCAGGGATGTACGCTCCCCTGCCGGAAGCGCCCACCGCCGAAGAGACCCATCAAGGCATGGAGGAGGCCGCGCCGACGCCGCTCCCGTCGCACGAAGGCGAACCCCAATCTTCCGAACAAACCGAGGGGGAGCTCCCGGAGGATGGTCCGCGGGACGATGTGCGGACCGACACGCCACCCTCCGAGGAACAACGGGAGGCCCTGCCGCTTTCCGGCGAAGCCCTTGCGCTCGCCGAACTCGTGGCACAAGGCGCACGAGCGGCCGAAGACGGCGCGGCGGAGGAAGTCGCCAAACCGGCCAAGCCGAAGAAAAAGCGGGCTCCGCGCAAGCCGAAGGCCAAACCGGACGAGGCGGCTGCGCAGCCCTCCCCACAGGAAAACGAACCGGAGGAGACTCGGGAGGTGAGCGACATTGGCTGAGCGCACCCGCCATCACAAAGTGCCCTCCAAGGTTAAGCTGCCCATACAGGACGACAACGGTCTGGGGACGCACACCGAGGACATCCTCGACGGCATGGAGAAGATCCGGGCCGTCGCCGCTCTGGTCGAGTCCGTCATCGTCTGGCGCGCGCAGCACATCGCCTGGAACATCGGCCTCTATCGCGCCGAACCGCTGCTCTACCGCCTGATCTTCAAGGAGGGCTCGCAGAACTCCAGCGCCATGGATCTGCTGGCGCGCATCTATTTCCAGCAGGGAAAATACGAGAAGGCCAAGGATCTCTGGGTACGGGCCAGCGAACTGCAACCGGGGAACCCCGCCCTGCGGCGCGCCGCCTTCGAGATCCAGAAAATATCGAAAGCCCCCGCGCGCGCCGTTCTGCGCCACAAGATCGCGACGTCGCTCCGCGCCGGCCTGCTGCTCCTGCTCTTCTGCCTCTTCGGCTGGGGCGCGGTGCAGAGTTACCGGGCGCTCAGCGGAACGAGCGACACCATCGCCGTGCAGAACCTCTCCGGGCGTTTCCAGTACGCCTACGATTCGATCACGAAGGACATGGTCTACACACCCGCCCCCGAGACGGCGGCGAAAGCGGGCGATATCGTCCCCTCGCTCCCGGAGGCGGAACGGCAGAACATGCGCTTCACGCGCCGCAAGGTCGTCTCCGGCAAGGACGTCGGCCGCATCGAGGTCGCGGTGGAGCGGAACGGATCGACGGTCAAAGCGTCGGGTAAGATCCCCAACCTCCACGTCCGTTACCTGGTGGAACAGGCCCTGATGGAGATCCCCGGCGTGAGGGAGGTCGACCTGAGCGACCTCGAGGTCGACCGCACCTATCGCGTCAACAAGGGCGACAGCCTTTGGATCATCGCCCGCAGGGTGTACGGCGACGGTACGGCGTGGACCCTGCTGGCCAAGGAAAACAACCTGAAGGAACCCAGCAAGTTGCGCATCGGGCAGGAGCTCTCCCTCCCCTTGGGAGACGAGCTGTTGATCCCGACGCCGGGGAATTAGAAACCAAACCGTGGGGCTCCGCCCCACACCCCGCAA
>DAIRUD010000014.1:0-17430 GCA_036803565.1 Synergistaceae bacterium
CGAACCACAGCGGGCGCAGCTCTTCGTTGAACAGCTCCCAGGAGACGGGCTCCTGGACCTCGTAGCGCTCATCCAGCACGCGGGCGGAGAGGAAGGCCTGCCGCATGTGTTCCAGCATGTTGACGACGGCCAGAGCGCCGTCGCGGTTCAGCGGGTCGCGGGAATGGACTCCGGCCGTGATGCAGACGGTAAGCTCGGAAGCTCCGTCGTCGAGCGCCGCGTCTCCCCATTTCAGGGGCCGGACGATGACGGCGGGCATCAGGCCGCCGCGGGCGTTTGCCCGCTCCAGCCAGCTGTCCAAAACCCCGCGCGCCGTGTCGCGCCTCCCCGTGGCGAGCGTAAGCCCCGGGAGGGAGACGAAGGTGTCGCGGGCGCGCAGCTCCACCGACGGAAAACCGGAAAACACTGCGGGCGCCGCTCCCTTATGGTCCGCGATCAGGTGGCAGGAGGCGTGCACCATATCCTGGATCACGCTGTGCTGCGCTTTGATCGAAACGTGCTTGGCAAAGGAGTCCATGCGCTCCTCCGTCTCGCGCTCCAGCGCCTCGATGTCCTCCACCGAGTATACGAGCGGCTCCTCGGAGAGCACGACGTAAAACGCATCCCCCTGTTTCATGGAAACGGTGCCGAAGCCGGGCGACCAGAGGAAATCCAGCGTCGGCTTGTCGGGAAGCCCATCCTTCTCGTAGATCAGGTTTTCGAACCAGAGCGGCTTCGTGGCCCATTTCACCTTTTCGCCGCGAAGGGCGAAGGAGATGTGGCTCATCAGGTCGCGCCCCTTGACGTTTACGATCCCTTCCGGCGCAAACGTCGAGTCGAAGGTGGGGCGATCGCACTCCGCCGGGACCTCGTCCTTCGGCCGATGCGCGAAGAGCGGACGAATATCCATGCTGATCGGGTCCGGGGAGGCCAACAGTTCGTATTTCACGATGGTGCTGGTTCCGTTCTGCGGCATGAAAATCGACTTCTTGAGGAAGATGCTGTGGATGACGAACATCATGCTGGGATACGGAGAGCCTTGGTATTCCTGGAGATAACGGTAACCGTCGGGGAAGATCAGGTCTTTGTATCGGTTTGTCGAAAGTTGGTATTTCTTGTTGTGCGCGTACAGGGTCTCCTCGAGCTTGCTGACCAGTACGGCGTGTTGCGCGGAATTGTGCCGCCTGACGACCAGAAGGCCGTGTTCGCTTCTGGTGTTCGCCCCGATCACCGTCGAGAATCCGTAGCTCCCCGCGCCGTTCGAGACGAGAAATTCGCGCTCCACGCCCTTATCGTATGTGTTGACATCCGCTTTCCCCAAGTACATTGGCGACCAACCCCTTTGTCATTCTTTATTCGTATTGCGCGCGGTTCTATGCACAAGATCCTTTAGCCAGGGACTCCAATCGTTTCCAGCGGTACTCCACCGTGCTCTTGCTGACCGGTTTGGAGAGGTTCTGCCCCAACTCCCGCAGAGAAGCGCTGGGATTCGCCCGCCGCAGCTGCGCCAGCTCCGCCAACGTCGGCGGCAGGCTGTCCCACAACCCTTCGGCCTCTATCCGGTCGAGAATCTCCATCTGCGCGCGCGCGGCCTGCAAGGCCTTTCCGATATTCGCCGTGTCGCAGTTGACGAGCTTGTTCGCCCGGCTCCGCACCGAACGCACGATGGCCGTATCCTCCAGGCGAAGCGTGCATTTGGCGAACTTCATCTTCGTCAGGCAGGTGACGATGTGCTCCTGGTTGCGCAGCATGTATTCCACGTACCCCTGCTTGCGGCGAACCCCCGGCAGAATGTCCGCGGAACGCAGCAGACGCGATATCCCCTCGCCCGCCACGCGCATTCCTTCGCGCAAACGCAGATTGGCGTAATAGCCGCTCTTCAGGAGATACAGCGAACCGCACCCTCCCCAAATACCGCGCAGCCAAACCCAACGCTCTTTCGTGGAAAAGGAGTCCCGGCGTTCGGCGATTCGCCGATGGGCTTCCCCGGAGATCCGAAAAAGCGCCTTTCCCCGCTCCCTGTCAAGTTCCAGCGCGGTATCCGCCTCGTTCATTGTCGCATGGAATCCGTCTTCGTTCAAGCCCCTTGCGAGCTTCAACATCCTGCGTCCAGCCGCCAGCTTACGGCAGGAAAAAAGGAGAACGCCGGCCCTTTCCACACACGGCAAGGCATCCAGGAAGCCAAGCAATTCCGGCACTGCGGGCGACGTCGGCAGCTCCATCAGTTCGTCCCAGAAAACGGTGTTGATCTTATCCATATCGATCGCTCCGGGAACGCGTCAGTCGCGCCCGTCCTTCGCCAGCCGCAGCAGGATTTCCGCGAGGTTCCGCGATTGATGGCGCAGGAATCTCCCCTCGCGGATGTCGACGAGATCGGCATAGACGATGGTGCAATTGTTCCGCTCCAGGTAGTGCTCCTCCTCCTTCGAGAGGTAGAGAGGCTCCGCGCCCCTCTCTCGATAGCGCTCCAGGTAATCCGCGGGAATGGGGGTTTGATTCACGACGATATACTCCGGCATCGCGCCGAGCACGCCGGCAATCCAGTCCAAATGTGCCGTGATGTTCATCCGCTCGGTCTCCCGCGTCTGCGTCATCAGGTTCGCCACATAGGCCTTCGGCGCCGGCGCGTCGCGGATGGCCAGCGTCACCTCCTCGAGCAGGAGGTTCGGCAGGATGCTGGTAAAAAGGCTGCCCGGGCCGAGCACCACGAGATCCGCCTGCGGTATCGCCTCGATCACGTCCGGCAGGGGTTTCGCGGAGCCCGGTTCGAGCCACATGCGCTTCATCTTGCTGCCGTGTTCCGAAATCTCCAGCTCCCCTTTGACGAACGCGCCGTCCACCGTCTCCCCGTGCAGCACAACCGTCTCGGTGGTCACGGGCAGTACGCGGCCGCGGATGGCAAGGAGGCGGTTCAGCTCCTCCACCGCCTTGCTGAAGTCGCCCGCCAGCTCGCAGGCGGCGAGGAGGATGAGGTTGCCGAGGCTGTGTCCCTTCAGCTCGCCGCGGTCGAAACGAAAGTTGAGGATCCGGTTGAGCGAATTGTCGTCCTCCGCCAGCGCGACGAGACAGTTGCGCACGTCGCCCGGCGGCAGCACGCCCCACTCCTGGCGCAGGCGGCCGGAGCTCCCCCCCTCGTCGGTCACGGCGACCACGGCGGTAATGTTTCTGGTAAACCCCTTGAGACCGGAGAGAAGCGTGGAAAGCCCCGTCCCGCCGCCGACGCAGACGAAGCGCGGCCCCTGGAGAAGGCGCTGTTCGATCGCGCTCTCCATGATGTCGCGCCTCCGGCGGGTCCGGTTGGCGGGATTCCGTCCCGTTCTGTGCCGCTCCGGCATCATCGCGGTAACCACGCAGCCGAGCAGAAAACCGGCGGCTGCCCAAATCGGCACGCTGCTCACTAGGCCGACTCCCTGTCGATATCGCGATGGTGCAGCGTCGTCCGGTGCCCGTTCTCCGCCAGCCGTTCGGAAAGCTCGACGGCGACGGCGACGGAGCGATGCCGACCGCCCGTGCAGCCGACGGCGATATGCGCCTGCTTCTTCCCGGTGTTGTCGTAGTATCGCAGCACGAACTCCATCAACGATTGCAGGCGGTCGAGCAGGACCTTTTTGGCTGGGACGCGGTCCAGGTAACTGCGGACCGGAAGGTCGGCTCCCGTCAAGTGCTTCAGCTCCGGAACGTAGTTGGGGTTGGGCAGAAAACGGACGTCGAAGACGTAGTCCGCGTCCTTCGGGACGCCGTGCTTGAAACCGAAGGAGCTGACGATCACGGTGAAGGGCTCGTCGTACAGGTGCAGCTTTTCGAGGATTTTCTTGCGCAACTCGTTCGGCTGCAGCGCGGACGTATCGACGACGCTGTCGGCGACCTCCTTGAGCGGCCGCATCAGCGCGCGCTCCTGCGCAATGCTCTCCAGTATCGTGATGTCCTCGCCGATCGGGTGCCGGCGGCGCGTCGTCTCGTATCGCTGCAGCAGGCGGTCGTCGTCCGCCTCGAGGTACAGGTGCAGGACCTCCGCCGCACTTCGGCGCAGGGTTTCCATCGAAGCGGACAGCGCGTCGATCATCGCTTCCGTCCGGACGTCCACGACGGCGGCGACGTCGACAAAGGGCGCGCGCCCGTTGTGCGAAAGCTCCGTCGCCAGCTGCGGCAGCAACCCCGGCGGGATGTTGCCGACGGCAAAACAGCCCTGGTCCTCCAACGCCTTCAGCGCCGTACTTTTTCCGGCCCCGGACAACCCCGTGATGACGATGAACTTCCGGATATCCGTCATGTACGCCAACCCCTCACGCGTGTCCGTGGTTCCCGCACTCCGCGTCCCAACCCTGCAGGATCTCGACGCCGTGCCGCAAGCCCGGCGCGACGGCCTCGAAACACTGGCGCACCGCGCGCTCGCTCCCGGGAAAGGCGACGATCAAGGTTCCGCCGCGCACGACGGCGATGCTGCGGGTGAGAAAACCGCGCTCGGTATAGAGCATCGAGCGTGCCCGCATCATCTCCCCGAACCCCGGCGCGACCTTCTCCTGCACGTCGAGCAACGCCTCGGGCGTCACGTCGTGGGGGGAAAGGCCCGTTCCGCCGGTCGTCAGAATCAGATGTAGGCCCTCGTCGCACCAGGAGCGCAACTTTTCGGCGATGGCGGAGCGATCGTCCGGCAGGACGTCGCGGCGGCAAACATCCGCCCCATACGCCGCGGCCAAGCTTTCGAGCGCGGGCCCCGCCGTGTCCTCCCGCTCTCCCCGGCTGCCCTTGTCGCTGACCGTCAACACGCCCGCGGAGATACGCCGCCACAGGGAAAAAACGGACGACACGCTCACAAACCCCGCGTTCACCACTGTCATGCCGCCGTCCGCGTCGAACCACACCAGGACTTCCCCGGCCCCCACGGCGAGGTAGCGCTCTCTGGGCGGATCCGTGTCCGGCGGAAGCACGATCAGGTAGTCGGCGTCCTCCGGAAGGGGCGTACCGGCGGTATGCAGCGCGACCTTCGCGCAAGCCCCATTGACGCAGACGTCCCCCCACGCGTTCCCATGCAGGTAGGCAAGTTTATCCCATGCCTGCGTTTTCATGTTCAACAACCCGAGAATTCTCAATCTGTTTTTTTTCGACATTGGCTCCCTTTCTTATGCCAGGCTGAGGACGATAGGTTTTTCTCGATCCTGTAAACCCGCTCGCCGACGGCCAAAAGAATGCGATTCTCCATACATTGGTCGCGACTCGGAATCACACTGCTGCAGAATCCGAGCGGTCCGCCGCACGCCAAGCACCGCTCTTGCCGCCCGATTTTTCGAGCAGGCGAATCCCCCGGATCACCATTCCCTTGTCCAATCCCTTGCACATGTCGTAAAACACGAGCGCCGCGACGGACACGCCGGTCAACGCCTCCATCTCCACCCCCGTGACGTCCTTGGCGACCGCCTCGCACTCGATATGGAGGGAACGACCGTCCTCGGTGAGTCGGCAGCGCACCTTGACGCTGTCGAGCCGAATCCCGTGGCAGAGGGGTATCAGATCGGGCGTACGTTTCGCGCCCATGATGCCGCCGACCTCCGCGACCGGAACGGGGTCGCCCTTGCCGATTCCGCCGCTGCGGAGCGCCTCGGCGATGCGCTCCGGCAGGTCTACCCACCCCTCGGCCAGCGCGCGGCGCAACGTGGCCTCTTTCGCGCTCACGTCGACCATGGCCGGTTTCCCGGAACTGTCGAAATGCGTCCACCCAGCCAATTGCAATCCTCCTTCTATCCGCCGATGCAGGACATCCGCCTTTTTCCGTCGCGCGTACGCTCCCAGCAATCCGGCTTCGTCTCGATCCCCTCCAGAATGATCCGCTTCACCGTCTCGGCGTCGCGGTCGCGGATCCATCCCATCAGCGGAATCTCCCCGGTGGCGAAAAGACAGGGGAGCATACCGCCCGCCGCCGTGATGCGAAGGCGGTTGCAAGAGGCGCAGAAATGCGCCGAAACCGCTGAGATCACGCCGACCACCCTGCCGTCCGCGGCGCTCCTGTAGTATTTCGCGGGCCCGCGCGGTACGCCCTCGTCCCACAGGGATCCATCGTCCATCGGCAGCCATCGTCCGATGCGTTCCAAACGCTCCAGTATTTCCCGCGCGTCGATATAGCGATCCCGGCTCCAGACATCGTCCCCCAGCGGCATGAACTCGATCAAGCGGGGAACGATCCCGTAACCCCAGGAAAAATCGAGAATATCGGGCAATTCGTCGTCGTTGAATCCGCGGATGAGCACCGTGTTGGTCTTCAAATTGAGGATACCGGCGCGCTTCGCGGCAACGATGCCGCGCCGGACGTCGTCGAGGTCGCCGATGCGGGTGATTTCGTGGAATTTCTCCGGGTTCACGGTATCCAAGCTGATATTCAGCCCGGACAGGGCGACCTCCCCCAACGCCTCGGCGCTGCGGTCGAGCAGCGCCGCGTTCGTCGTCAACGAAAGCGCCATCGCCGGATAGGCGTGCCGAAATTCCTTGAGAAAGTCGACCATCCCCTTCCGCACGAGGGGCTCCCCTCCCGTAAAGCGCACCTTCCGCACGCCGAGTTCGGAGAGCACGCCGCCGAGCCAGAGAATGTCCTCGTAGCGCAGGATTTCCTCGTGCCGCAGCGGCGCGACGCCATCCTCCGGCATACAGTAGACGCAGCGATAGTTGCAGCGGTCGGTAACGGAAATCCTCGCATAATCGATGCGACGGCCCTTGGCGTCGGTAATGGCGGTCACTCCGGCCATACGTACCCTCCCATGCGCCGGACGGCTTCCTTCCAGAGCGGCGATTCCAGCGCGTCGAGCAGCGCCGGAGCCGCAGCATGGGAGCGGAACGCCTCCGAGAAGACAAGCTCGTACGGTTCTTGTGCGATCGGGATGAAATCCAGCCCCAACGCGTCCGCCGCGGCCTTGATGCCCAGCGTGGCGTCCGCCACGCCGGACGCGACTTTGTTGGCCGCCTCCATATGCGTGATGGAAACGCGCTCGTAGCCGGGAAGCTCGGCCGGAGAACGCCCGCATTCCCGCAACATATAGTCCAGCAGCACGCGGGTTCCCGCACCCGGCTGCCGATTCTCGAAGACGACGTCGCCGGAGAAGAGGTCCTCCACGCCGCCGATGCCTTTCGGGTTGCCCTCGGCGACGATCAATCCCTGGGTACGGTAGAAGATCAGGCGTCTCGTCCAGGCGCGCCCCGCGGCGAAACGCTCGACGTAGCTCGTGTTATATTCCCCGCTCTCCGGGTCCAGCAGATGCGCCGCCGCAAGATGCGCCTCTCCCCGGCTCATCGCCGCCAGGCCGCCCATGCTCCCCACCGCGCGGATCGCGAAGTCCATTCCCCTCTCCCGAATATGGGAGACCAAAGACTGCACCGCGGGATCGTCCGAACCCTGAAAGAGCAGCCGTCGCGAGAGGTCGGGACGGCGCGTCATACGAATCTGCACCTTCGTACCCTTGGGCATCTCCAGGTTGCGCTCGTCCAGCAGCGCAATCCCGTCCGCTTCCGCCAGCGCCCACAGGACGCTCGCACCGGCGGACAGCGGCCAGCAATACGTAGCTTCTCCCACTTCGGCCAACTTCACGCGCAGCCACTCGGCGACGCCCGGGGGCGAGGAGTGCTGCAACATCAACTGCGCCTCCCGCGTCTCCGTCGACAGCAACGCCTCGGAAATCGTGTCGACCGCCTCCGTTCGCACATCCCTGCCGCTCAGGCGCAACAGCAGAGGGTAGACCATCGTCCAGAGGGAGACGGCACAGGACATCGGGAACCCCGGCGTGCAGACGACCGGCTTCCCCTCGATCTCCGCCGCCATGACGGGACGGCCCGGCTTCATGCGCACATAGCGGAACAGCATGCGCCCGAGCGAGTCGAAAATCTCCGCGGAGTGATCGCGCTTGCCCTTCGCCGATCCGGCGCTCACAAGCACGAGGTCGTACGCGGCGACACCGCGACGCACCGCCTCGGCGATCCGCGCCGGTTCGTCCGGCAGCACGGGATGCACGTCGAGCGGGTACCCCCAGGCGGAAAAGAGCGTTCGGGCGTACAGCGAGTTGCTGTCCACCACGACACCGGCCGGGAGGCTTTCCTTCGCAAGCCACGTGGCGGCATCGACGATTTCGTTGCCGGTCGGAAGAAACAACGTCCGCGGGAGACGGCGGACCGCCACCTCCCGCACGCCGGCGCACAGGCAGAGCGACACGAGGGCGGGCGTCATGCGGTCCCCGGCGTGGGCGACGACCTGTCCGCACATCACGTCCTCGCCGACCGCCCGGACGTTCTCGCCCTGCGTCAGGCTGCGGGAAAGGAGGACATCAGTCCCCGCCAGGGAGGTGTCCTCCACCATCGCGACGGCATCCCGGCCCTGCTCCATGACCGGCATGCCCGTATTGACCCAAGTATGGGCACCCGGCTCCAGACGCAACGGCGTCGCGGGCGTAGCACCGGCGGTCGCGCGGGCGGCCAGCGCGTATCCGTCCACCGCGGAGGCCGTGTAGTGCGGAACGTTGCGTCGCGAGACCACGTCCCGGGCGAGGATGCGGCCCAACGCGGCGTCGGGCGCGAGCGGCTCGCTGCCGAGGCGGTGTCCTTCGAATGCTTCGAGCAAGAGCGCCGTCGCCTCGGAGAGGGAGCAGTGTTCCGGGTATCCTTTGCCGTTTCTCACCATATCCATACGTCCGCCACCTCCCCGCGGCGCAGGGTTTCGACGTTCGGCCCCAGGCGGATGAAGCCGTCGCAATCCCGCATCGCCGCAACATATCCGGATTTCGCCGCCGCCGGAAAGGCCGCTCCGTCGGCCAGCCGCATCGGCACGAACTCCTCCGGCCCCGTACGGCCGGACACATCCCCGCCCAGCGGGAGCCGCAGGGCCCTCCCGACCTCCGTCGAACGCGAGCCGCAGAGGCGCAGCAACAGCGGCAGGAGGACGAAAAGGCAGACGACCGAGCAGGAAAGCGGGTGCCCCGGAAGGCCGAGCAGCAACTTTTTCTCGGCCAGTTCTCCCGCGATCAACGTCGGCTTCCCCGGCGCCATATTTATCCCGCGGACCAGCAGCCCCGGGTTCCCCGACGCCTGCATCATCCCGGCCGTGTGATCGCGTACGCCGACCGACGAGCCGCCGCTGATCAGGACGACGTCGCACTCCTCCCTCGCGCGCGCGACGGCGCGCGCGAGGGCTTCCGCATCGTCCCGGACGATCCCGTAATCCTGCGCGGGGAAACCGTAGCGCTCCAGCAGAGCGCGCACAATGTAGGAATTGGCATCCCGGATGCAGCCGAGCTCCGGATCGGCGACATCGGCCGGGACGATTTCGTCGCCGGTGGACAAAACGCCCACCCGCAGATCCAGCGTCGAGACCGAGGTGACGCCCATCGTCGCCAGAAGCCCGAACACCGACGCGTCGATCTGATCGCCGGCATGCAGGAGGACATCCCCCTGCCGCAATTCTTCGCCGGCGAAGACGACGTTGTCGCCACGCTGCACCGATCTGCGGATCTCGATCAACCCTCCGGCCTCGGAAGTATCCTCGATCATGACGACGGCGTCGGCGCCCTCCGGCAACATCCCGCCCGTAGGAATGGCAACGGTGGCCTCACCCTGCACCGCCACTTCGGCCGCGACCCCCATCTCGACGGCGCCGGCCAGGCGCAAAAAAACTGGCGCTCCGCTCGAAGCACCAGTGGTGTATCCATGATGCAGGGCGTAACCGTCCCGCAGGCTGCGGGCGAAGGGGGGATAGGGCGTTTGCGCTCGGACCTCCGCCCCGGCGCGCAAGTACATGGCATCCATGAGGTTGGTCCGCATCAAGCGGCCCTCCCACGGAAAACGAAGGGCCTCCGCCACCGCCTCGACGCAGGAGGAAATCGACCGTACTTCTTCTACGAAACCAGACATCCGCGTATCCTCTTCACCATACTCAGCGAACCGGAACGATCGCGATGGAAAAACCGTTTTTCTCCAGTTCCTGCGCCAGTTTCTCCGCTTCCGCCCGCGAAGCTCCGCCGGGCTCGACGCGCACACGATGAAACGTCTGGCCCGACGATGTGGCGGTGGAAACGTCGACGTCATAACCCTTCTGTGCCGCCTTTTTTCTGACCGTTTCCGCCCCCTCCGGCTTGATGAACGCACCGATCTGGACGGCCCATTTCGTGTTTGCCCCCGCCCCGGAAGGTGCTTTCTTCACACCCGCGGACGCCTTTTTCGATGAGGAGGCAGACTTAGCCGGGGTGTTGTTTGCGATCGCTCCCGCAGGCGGCAGCTTCTTTTCCTGCGCGGTCGCGACGGCAGGCCCGCCGGAAGTCCCATCGTCCGTCACCGGACCGGCGAGAGACACGCCGGAAGCGGTGCCGCCCGCGTCGCGCACCGGCACCGCGCCGTCCTGCGAACCGCCGACCATGCCCGCGACACGATCGCCTTCGGCAGGAGAACCCCGCATCGCTCCGTTTTCGGGGAGCGTCGCCTCGGAAGCCGCGGACTCCATCCTCCCCTCCCCTCCGGGAGGGGTCAGGAAGAAAAGCTTCACCCCCGCAAACAGCAACCCGATGGCGACAATCGCCGCGAGCGGAAGGACAAGGTGTCCGAATGCAAAAGAATTTTTTTCCTTGCGCGTTCTGGTCGTCCTGCTGGGCGTCGTCATCTATTGCCTCCTCCTCATCGCGTCCTCCGCCGCAAAACAGCCGTTCGCGACGGACCGCATACCGAGATCGTTCAATTCGGACAGCACACCATCCCTGTCCACCGACGGAAAATCCTGCAGCGCTTTTTTCTCGGAATCGCACTGTGCGAAACGCACAGCCAAATTTTCGGCCCCATGCGAGGTGGCCCAGGAGAGCAGATATTCCCCCACCGCCTCCCGGACGCTCGTCGCATGCAGCTTGACGCCCGGAATGCGCCGCAGCTCCCGCAGCAAAAGAGCCTTTTTCCGCCGCAGGCTCGTCGCTCCGTCGAACGGTTGCAAGGCCCACGCCGTTCCCGGCTTGGGCACAAAGGGAGAGACGTTTACGCTGATTCCCAGGCCCGTCTCCTTGCGAATTCTTCCGCAAAGGGCGGGGATGGAGGCGACCGCTTCCACGTCCTCCTCCGGCAAGCCGATCATAAAATACAGCTTCGCGCCCTTTACGCCGTTGTCGCGCGCCCGCGCGAGCGCTTCCAGCAGATCCGCGTTGGTAAAACGTTTTCCGCAACGCGCCCGGAAGGCATCGTCTCCGGTTTCCGGCGCGACCGTCAGGCGCTGGCGGCCGCCCCGCACCAGCGCGCGCACCATACCGTCGGTGAGCGCGTCGACGCGCAGGGAGGCGAACGAGACCCCTTTCCCCAGTGCGTCGATTTCCCCCAAAAGGGCGTCCAAATTCCGATAATCGCCCGCCTCCGGCGTCACCAGACCGACCTGCTCGAACGGACAGGTTCGACCGATCCGCCTCAGGTCCGCCTGCAAAAGCGCCAACGGCCTCTGCCGCAACGGGCCGAAACAACTGGGAAGGGTGCAGTAACTGCACGCACGCATGCAGCCGCGCTGCAACTCCAGCAGCAGGGTCGCCCCAAAGGCGCTGTCCGGGGCAATCCACGTACCGTGTCCGTAGTCCTCCGAGATGTCAAGTTGCCTTTCGATACGCAAGGATGCGGCCTGTCCTCGCCGCAACGCCTCGATGTGCACCGACGGGACGAGGATCGACGGATGCCGGGCCAATTCGCGAAGCGTCGCCTCCCGAGGTCGTCCCAAGCGTAACGTCTCCGTGACATATTCCAACACGGGCAGCCCGTCTCCCAGGACGATGAAATCCGCGATGCCGGTCAACGCCAGCGGGTTGATATATGTCATCGCTCCGCCGGCTCCCACGATCTGCGTTTCCCGCGCCTCCCGCATCGTACGGGGGGCATCGATACCGCCGGCCTGCATCCATCGCGCAAGCGTCGGAATGTCCCCCTCGTATGCCACGCTCGCCAAAATCAGCGAAAACCTTTCAAGAAGCGTATCCCGTTCGACGGAGCGATACGGGATCGGCGACGCGAAAAAACGTTCGACCGCGACGCCCAACTCCCGCAATTTCCTGTAAATATAGTGGTAGCCGAGGTTCGACATGCCGACCGCGTAATCCGCCGGAAAGAAGAGGGCGACCGGCAAATCCCCCCCGGAGGGCAACGCGACGGTCGGTGTTTCCTTATCCCTTATTTCGGCCCAACTCCGCCAGGCCGTCGTTCCGCTGCGCAAGCCCGCCCCTTACCGGCCCTTTACTGCTTCTTTTTTCTCAAAAAGGAGGGGACATCCAACTGGTGCGACGGAACGCCGCTTGTGCGGAAAAGGTCCTCCTGTTCCGCCTGCGAGGGCGCGGGTGCCGCGCCGTGCGCAAGGCGCACTTCCGTCTCCCCCATCTCCGGCGGCCGGACCTTGGGAGCCGAGGCAGGGGGTACGGGCGGCATCGCATGGGGCGCGACGGGCGACGGCGCCATGGAAGCGTCCGCGATCGTCACCGACGCGGGCTGCCGTGGCGCATTGCGCGGCACCGCCGCGGCCTGTTGCTTTTGCAGCTTTTCCTCGTCGAAACCGGTGGCGATGACCGTGATCTTCACCGCATCGTCCATATCCGGATCGAAGACGTGTCCCCAGATGACGAACGCGTCCTCGTCGCTCGCGTTGTTGATGATCTCGGCGGCCTCCTGTACCTCGTGGATGCCGATGTTGGCGCCGCCGGAGACGTTGAACAGCACGCCCTTCGCGCCGATCATCGGCGTTTCCATCAGCGGGCTGTTGATGGCGTTGTGCGCCGCGGTCGCCACCCTGTTTTCGCCATACCCCTCGCCGATGCCCATGATTGCCGAACCGGCGTTGCTCATGATCGTGCGCACGTCGGCGAAATCCACGTTGACGAGGCCCGGCCGGAGGATCAGGTCGGTCACGCCCTGAACGGCTTGGTGCAGGACGTTGTCCGCCAGCTTGAAGGCGTCGTTCAGCGACGTCCTGCGGTCGGAGATGCTGAGCAGCCGGTCGTTGGGGATTACGATCAGCGCGTCCACCTGCTCGCGAAGGCGTGCGATCCCCTCCGCGGCGTGCGCGATCCGCCGACGCCCCTCGAACTGGAAAGGCCGCGTCACCACGGCCACAACCAACGTCCCCGTCTCCTTGGCGATGCTGGCGATGATCGGAGAGGCTCCGGTGCCCGTCCCACCGCCCATTCCGGCGGCGATGAAAACCATATCCGCGCCCTCCAGCGCGGCGCGGATCTCGTCCCGCGATTCCAGCGCCGCCTTTTGCCCGACGGTGGGGTCCGCACCTGCACCCAACCCGCGGGTAAGTTCCTTGCCCAGCGTAATCTTCAAAGACGCCTCGGAGAGATCCAGATGTGCGTGATCGGTATTCGCGGCGATAAAGTCGACGCCGCCGACGCCGCCGCGGATGATGTGGTTCAATGCATTGTTGCCGCCGCCGCCGACCCCGACGACCTTGATGATTTCGCGGTTTGCGCGGTTCGGCGTGTCCAGCTGAAAGATTTCCGGCATGCGCTCTCCTCCTCGCCTTCCCTGAGAGAGTTTCGATACGTTCCGTCCAATGGTCCTTCGACCGAATCAATCCATATTTAGAACAACTCTTTCAATACTTCCTTGAGGGATTGCAACAGCGAGCCCTCTCTTTGTTTCGGCTCGTCCGCGCCGATTTCCTCGCCCCGGTATCCGCGGCTTGCCGGAACTCTCCCCTGAGCGGCGGCATAGCGCGCAGGCCCGCTCCGCAGTTGTTCCATCGACTGCTCCATGTAGCGGAACGGATCGCGCTCCTGCTCCAGCGCGTAACGGATGATCCCCGCCGCGCAAGCATATTCCGGGCCGTTGCGCCCCGGGGGCATGCGGTGCGTATCGAGCGGCAGCGCGGCGCGGACCGGCATGTCCATCACGTGGGAAAGGTAGGTGTCGAGCCCCGCGCTGTTCGAGCCGCCTCCGGTGATCACGAGCCCCGCGGGCAGCATGGAAACCCCCGCGCTGGCGATTTCGTTGCGGACCAGGATGGTGAAGAGCTCCTCCACGCGGCACTGCACGATCTCCGTCAGTTCCTTCATCGAGTAGGAATAATTCCGCCCCATGTGGTCGAACTCCAACAGGTCCTCCAACTCCCCCGCCTGCGGGGAAAAAATGTCGACTTCCTTTTTGATCTCTTCCGCCTTGTTGATCGGAATCTTCAGGACGGAGGCGACGTCGTTTGTGATGTGATCGCCGCCGACGGGAATGACCGCAAGATGTTTCGGCCGCCCGTCGGAGAAGACGGCGACGCCGCAGGTCCCTCCGCCGATATCGACAGCCACCGCCCCGGCGACGCTCTCCTCCGGCGTCAACGCACCGAGCGCGGACGCCAGGGGTTTGATGACGAAACCCGTAACGGAAAGCCCCGCCTTTTCCACGCAATTGAAGACGTTTTGTACCGTCGCCGTCGGCACGATCACCGACTCCAGGTCGATGTCCAGGCGCATGCCCGTCATGCCGAGGGGGTCGTCGATGCCGCTGTTACCGTCGAGGGAGTACTCTACGGGAATCGTGTGCAGGATCATCTGGTTGTTTGGCACGGAGACGTCGGCCTGCGCCGCCTCGATGACTCTTCCGATATCGAGCTGCATAACCGTCCGGGGGGACCTTCCGAGAGATATCATTCCCTTTGAGCGCACGCTCTGGACGTCGCCTCCGCTGAAAGAGACCGTCGCCTCCGAGAGCTCGAGTCCGACCATGTTTTCGGCGTCGCCGATGGCCTGTTTGACGGCGCGCACCGCCTGGTCCAGATGTACGATCAGCCCCTTGCGTATTCCATGGGAGGGCGCCTGTCCCATACCGATAATCTGCGCCTCTCCGCTCGGCCCGTCCCGCTCGGCTACGACCACGGTTATCTTGCTGGTTCCCAAATCCAATCCCACCAGTACTTCCGGGTCCCGGTAACCGGACGAAGTCGATGTTTTCTTGAACAATGCGGGGCCCCCCCATCAAACGAAAAATAATGATTTGCTTCTCTATGTCGAAACGCTACTTCGCTTCCATGCGCTTTACGGTGAACTTCCCGTCGCTGAACGTCGCGTTTACGGAATGACCGGCCGGAATCTTATACTTCGCGTCGGGGTAGATCTCCCGCAAGGCCACCGCGATGGATGCCCAGTCGCTCGTATCCTCCTTCAGAATCACCTCTCCGGCCCGCTGCTCCGGCGTACCCATCAGAAGACAGACCACCGGCCTGCCGTCGATACGCTTGGCCGTCAGAGAATATACCGAATCATACCAGCCCATCTCCTGAATTGCATCATACCACCCGCTGATTTTTGCGATCGGCAGGCTCGAGGGATAGACATCCCCGGCCTGTCGGTCGGGATCGATCGGGATCGCCAGCCCCGTATCCCAGACGAAAGTGGGCTTGGGCGGCGGAACCAACCCTCTTACCTTGACATTCGACGGTAGGTTCGCAAGCCACATCCGCCCGTTCGTAGACAGATACCAGATTCTGGTATTCCAGAACACCGTCAGATAGATCTCCAAGGGCTTCAACTCTACGCGACAGCGTCCCCAGCCGACCATTCGGACCTTCACCTGCACCGGATAAAATCCTTCCACCCGGCGGACGAAATCCCGCTCCAACAACAATGCCGGCCAGAAATTCTGCGCTTTCGCCGAGACCGCGTCCCAAACCGCCGAAGCGGGCAGGACATTGCCGGGAACCAGCTCGATATCGCGCAACCGGAAGACATCGTATCGCTGCTCGGCAAAATACAGCATCCCGCATAACAAACTCAGCAGCAGCAGGCGACGCTTCCATCTTCGCCGCCGTTTAGGCGAACCCTTCATTCCAAAGATCCTCGGGTATGCCGATCGCCTTGACCTCCCGCAGCAGGGTTATGCCGAAAACCTCGCGGACGCGCGTGCGGCACAGGGAAATCAGGCGCAGAATATCGCGCGCCATACACCCCGGCTCGCTCTCGATAAAATTCGCGTGTGTCCGCGAGACGCTTGCCCCTCCGATCGCCAAGCCCTTGCAGCCCGCCGCGTCCAACAGACGCCCGGCGCTGTCCCCCTCGGGGTTTTTGAATACGCACCCCGCCGTCCTTCTACCCGTCGGTTGGCTTTTACGCCCCTCCAGCACCTCGGCGATCCGCTCGCGGACCGCGCTCGGCGTAGAGGCACGTAAACGCAGCGTAACCGCGCACACGAACCAACCCCGCCCTTCTACGCTACTTGAACGGTAGCCCCAGGAGACATCCTTGCCGTCGATCTCGAAGAAATCCCCGGCCGAGTCCACCCCCTGCAAGCGTTCGACGACTTCGCCGATCTCACCGTATCGCGATCCGGCATTCCCCAGCAAAGCTCCTCCCACGGTTCCGGGAATGCCCGCCGCGAACTCCAGGCCGCTCCACCCCTCGCGCAACGACAGAGCCAGCGCTCGCCGCAACGGCAAACCGGCCCCGCAATCTATATACACCGTTTCCGCGTCAACCCGGACACGGAAACGATCCATCCCAATGGTATGAATCAGCGGCAGCGTCGTTCCCTCGTCCGCTACCAGTACGTTGGACCCTCCGCCGAGGACGAAATACGAGCTCCGCGTATCGGCAAGCCACTTCAGGGCATTCCGCGCCTCCCCGGCATCCCGGGGTACGAGCATCGTCTCCGCCGAACCGCCGACCCCCCAAGTCGTGAGGGGGGCGATGGGCACTTCGCGGGCAACGATGTGCCGCAATGCTTCAGGCACCGACGGCGGCCGCATCCGAAACGGGGGTTTTCTTGCGCAACCCCTCCAGGATCATCCGGCTCAACACGTCGATGTTCCCTGCGCCCAGCGTCAGGATCACGTCGCCGGGCCTCGCCTCTTCGGCCACCAACGCGGCCGTCTCCGAGAAATCGCCGCACACGACGACCTCCCGCTTGCCGATATCCTCCATCTCCTCCGCGATCAAAAAGGACGAAACCCCCGGCATCGGCAATTCGTCCGCGGCATAGATCGGGAGGAGAAAGGTCCGCTGCGCATTCTGCAAAACACGGGCGAAATCCCGATAAAGCGCCTCCGTACGCGTGTAGCGGTGCGGTTGGAAGGCCACGAGCATCGGCCTGTCCGGAAAACTCTGCGCGACGGCGCGCATCGTCGCCTCTATCTCCCGCGGGTGATGCCCGTAATCGTCGTATATCACGACATCCGCACACTCTCCCACGAACTGCAGACGTCGTTTGGCTCCGGTGAAGGCCCGCATCGCCGACAGAATATCCCGCATCGGCACGCCGACCCAAGCGGCGGCCGCGATCGCGGCGAGGGAATTGAGCACGTTATGATCCCCCGATACGCCCAGTGCCACCTCGCAAAGCGGCGTACCGTCGCGACAGAGGGTGTACAGCACCCCTCCGCCCGCTTGATGCCGCACGTCGACGGCCCCCCACTCCCAACCCGTGCCCCAGCCGTAACGGACAACGGTACCGTCCGGCGCGGTCTCGAGGAGACTGTGGACCCCGGGGTCCTCG